>JARRKK010000025.1:0-13679 GCA_037388105.1 Ignavibacteriaceae bacterium
GAATATAAAATCCGGTATATTTGATTTCATCAACCAACTCCTTAAAATCGTCAAGACGCAGCAGTCCTAAAGGACGTGTTAGACTACCCAGGCCAGAAGGACATTCTGGGCATTTCAGATTGCAATGATTTGTTGGCTCTATAGAATATGAGATTGGCATTCCCCATACAATAGGTTTTCGTACAATTCTTGAAAGAGTAAATGATGAGAGTATCTTTACAGTATTAAAAGCTCTTTGAATCGTAAAATATTTTAATAGATTAATTTCCAACTGATAAAATCACTTTAAAATGTAAATTAAGATAATCAATAAAATCCTAACCTGAAATTTGGTGCTTTACAATTCTTATTAAAAAGAAATATATTATATATTTGGAACATCTCGTTTAATATTATGAAAACATATCAATATTGTTTTTGGAGCAGCTATGTATATCAATTTCTCTGACATTCCTGGTCACGATAATTTATTTTTGGATTACCTTTATGAATTTGAAAATGTAAAAGAATTCTACAAATTTAATTTCAGAGAATCAGATCAGTATCAGGATATATTTAAAAAAATTAGTGAGTCAGAGAGAAGCAACTCTGCATTATTGCAAAAAATTATTTCAGCTCAATACACAGGTCTTACTACCTCTACCAAAACAAAAAAGAACATACAATTTCTTTCAAATGAAAATACACTAGCTGTTGTAACAGGTCAACAACTTGGCTTAATTGGCGGACCTATGTACACATTTTATAAAATTATCACAACTTTAAAACTGAGCAAGAACCTGAATGATAAATACGACGATTTTAATTTTGTGCCGGTGTTTTGGATGGAAGGAGATGATCATGATTTTAACGAAGTTCGATCTATTAACGTGATTGGAAATGATAACAACATTAAAAATATTGGCTACACTTGACTTTGACGAATCGCTGAATGATTTCTTTAATGTTTTGGTTGAAAATTTAAGAGATACAGAATTTAAAAAACCACTGCTGCATAAATTGAAAAACTGTTATTCAGTTGGAAAAACATTTGCAAGATCTTTTCGAGAACTTACACATTCACTGTTCGATGAATATGGTTTAGTAATACTGGATCCTTCCGATAAAAAAGTAAAAGAATTATTAAAACCAGTATTTAAAAAAGAGATTAATGATTTTCGAGAACATACAGAAAAATTAGTAATTGTAAGTGCTCATCTTGAAGAAGTTTATCATGCTCAGGTAAAAGTTAAACCCGTTAATTTATTTTATAGTTCTGATGATGGACGTTATTCTATTGAACCAGTTGATAATGAATTTAGACTGAAACGAAAAAGAATATCTTTTACAAAAGAAGAATTAATTGAAAAAGTTGAAAAGGAACCGGAAAGATTTAGTCCAAATGTATTATTAAGACCTATCTGCCAGGATTACTTACTTCCCACTGCGTTTTACATTGGAGGACCGAGTGAGATATCATATTTTGCTCAAGTAACCGCACTATATGAATTTTACAATTTACCGACACCAATAATTTATCCCAGATCCTCTGGAACTATATTAGAATCAAATATTAACAAGTCGCTAGAAAAATATAATATTTCCATAACTGATATTTTTAAAGGTCCTGATGAGTTAAAGAAAAAAGTAGTTGATTCTCTAACTGGAAATAAAGTGGATGAAGTTTTTGCAGAAACAGAGAAAGAGGTTGAGGTTGCAATTGAGAAGTTGAGAGAAAAATTGTATGATATTGATAAAACAATAGCAGATACCAGCAATAAATACAAAAGTAAAATATTTAATTCTTTAAGTGAACTAAAAAGTAAAGCTGAACAAGCACAAAACCAAAAATATGAGGTAACTTTAAGACAATTGGACAAAGCTTGTACAATGCTTTTCCCATCAAATAATTTACAGGAAAGGGAATTGAACTTTACTTACTTTGCAAATAAGTATGGGGAAGCGTTTTTGAAAAGGTTGTATGATGATCTGAACACCGATAAATTTGAACATCAAATCATTGAGCTTTGATCTTTTCTAGCTGATTTAAAAATTGGGGATTTGATATTTTTACACAATCGAAATTGTTAACAATACCTCCCTTTTTCATCAGACACGATAATACACTAAATGCCATTGCAATTCTATGATCACCATAACTTTCAAAAGTGGGAACATCATTAATTAATTTTCCATCAATGGAAAAACCGTCATCAAAACTTTTAATATTTAGCCCTGCCCTTTCCAAGTTTGCAGTTATAGATTTTATACGATCACTTTCTTTAAATCGTAACTCCTTTGCACCACTGATTTTAAAACTACCTTCTGCAAAAACGCTTAGGATAGCAAGTGTCGGAATTTCATCAATTATTCCAGGAATTATATTTGAATTAATCTCTATATTTCCCATATCGCTGCTCTTAACGATAATGTCTCCATAAGATTCATTGTTTGATTCTCCTATTCTCTCTATTTTAATATCAGCTCCCATTTTAATCAATATTTTCAGGAATGATTTCCTTGTTTCGTTAAGCGATATATTTTTTAATACTAACGAAGAGTTTTTTGTAAGAAGAGTTAAAACAATAAAAAATGATGCGGTTGAGATATCACCGGGAACAAAATATTCCCCGGCATTGGGATAATTTAAACTTGAAACACTAGTGGTTTTATTGTTATCTATGATTTCAACAGTCAATCCAAGCATCCGCTCTGTGTGATCTCTGCTATAGCTAAACTGTTCATTTACAGTTGTTAATTCATCACAGTGAAGCCCCGCCAGTAAAATAGCTCCTTTAACTTGCGCACTTGCAACAGGTAAATTATAATTAATTGCTTCTATATTACCTTTTGCAGTAAAATTTAGTGGCAGATATCCATCGTTACTTTTTATAGTACAACCCATCTTCTCAAGTGGATCAATTATTCTTTTCATTGGCCGTTGTGATAATGAATTATCCCCAGTAATTTTCGAAGGAAATGATTGCGCGGCCAGAACACCACTTAACAATCGTGCGGTTGTGCCTGAGTTTCCACAATCCAATGATTTTTCCGGTTTACTAAATCCACCTTTCCCTTTTCCATGAACGATATATTTTTTGTTTTCTTTCTCGATTTGGATATTTAAATATTTTAAACAAGCAATTGTATTTTTTACATCCTCTGAATCTGCCAGGTTTGCTATTGAGGATTCCCCTTCTGCCAAAGCTGAAAAAATCAAAGCACGATGTGAAATTGATTTATCTCCCGGTAAAGAAAGTTCACCATCTATCTTAGAGATATGTGAAAATTGATAATTCATCATTTACAATAGAAATTATTTCTCGCTCCACTTTAGTAATTCATTTTCAATTTGTTCATCTGAAATATCAGTTTTATTATACATACCTTTTAATTTCCTCTGACGTAATGCTTCATAAATTATAATTGCGGCAGACACTGATACATTTAAGCTCTGGACCATTCCATACATCGGTATTATAAATCTTTCATCTGCGTATTCAGCAGCTTCTTCAGATATTCCTCTGTTCTCATTTCCTAATATTATAGCTGAATTCCCTGTAAAGTCCAGGTCATATATATCTTTTGAATCTTCCGACACCTGCGATGCAAAAATTTTAAAACCATTTTCCCTCAAAGTATTATAGCATTCATCAACACTCTTATATTTTTCTCTTTCAACCCATTTAAATGCAGATGCAGAAGACTTCTTCCCAATTTTTGGAAATGATTCAACGTTATACAAGAGAAAAACTTTCGGAATACCTGCTGCGTCACAGGTTCTTATTATAGCACCGACATTATGAGGGTCATGAATGTTTTCTAATACAATAGTTAAGGATGGTTGTCTTAGTTTAATAACTGATCTTATCTTATTAATTCTACGTTTAGTTCTAATATTTTTCACCCTGTGGATTTGTTAAATATTAACTTATACACTGCTGTGTTTGAGTAAACCCTTGCCTTGTCAAGTTTAAATTTTTTTGAATTTGTTTTTAGATAATATGAAGCAAGTTCAATAATTTTTTGGAGAACGGTATCTTCATCGTGTGCCCAACTTTCACAACCTCTGATTGTAGGGACTTCAGCAGTGTAACCGTCATTTGATTTTTTAACAATTACATCTAGTACCATTCTGTTTAATAATTACCATCACTTTTTTCACCTGATACTATCTTAACACTTGCACTTGCACCAATTCTATCTGCTCCACCAGCAATCATTGCTTCTGCGTCTTCTTTTGATCTAATACCACCTGAAGCCTTGACACCAATTCCTTTTCCAACAACATATTTCATTAATGCAACATCGCCAACAGTTGCACCACCTTTGCTAAAACCTGTTGAAGTTTTAACAAAATCCGCACCTGCATTTTTACTTATTAATGAAGCCTGGACTTTTTCTTTATCTGTTAATAATGCGGTCTCGATGATAACTTTGACTAACGCATTATGACGCTTTGCAACATTTACAACTGTTTGAATATCATTTTCAACATAATCAAAATTTCCTCCTTTAAGCTGTCCAACATTTATAACCATATCTATTTCCTCTGCACCGTTTTCAATCGCTTGTTCTGCTTCAACTTTTTTTACTTCCGTTGTTGTTGAACCTAAAGGAAATCCAATAACAGTGCAAACTTTTACATTTGAACCAATTAATAATTTTCTACACAATGGAACATACGATGGATTAACACAAACAGAAGCAAACGAATATTTTTTTGCTTCATCACAGAGTTGTGTAATCTGATCTGGTGTAGCATCCGGATTGAGCATTGTATGATCAATCATTCCTGCAACATTAGTGTCTTTTAATTCTTTACCAACTCCCATTCCTGCGGCGATGCGAGAAGCACCAACAGTAACAATATTATTTACTGCTTTTCGTTGAGTTACAACATTTGTTTCCCAACCTCTGCACGACTCCTCTTTCGAATAGAAATCCCGCAATGTCTTTTCAAGAAATTCTTTTGAAACATCCTCATCCAATATTTTATACTTCTTTTTATCGGCCATATTTTATATATGCCTTATATGTATTCTGCAATAACATTGCAATTGTCATTGGTCCAACACCACCGGGAACAGGAGTGATATAACTTGCTTTCTCAGCAACTTCATCAAACGCAACATCACCTACTATTCTATATCCTTTTGGTTTTGTAGAATCTTTAACTCTATTAATGCCCACATCAATTACGACAACTTCATCCTTTACCATTTCTCTTTTAATAAACTCAGGTACACCAATCGCTGCAATCAATATATCAGCTTGTTTTGTGTAGTCTGAAATGTTGGGAGCAGCAGAGTGGCACACAGTAACAACAGAATTAGCGTGCTCCCTCTTTTGGAGCATGATGTTTGCAATCGGTTTTCCAACAATATTGCTTCTTCCAACTACCACTAAATGTTTTCCTATCGTTTCAATGTTATATCTAATTAATAGCTCCTGAATTCCAGCAGGAGTACAAGATCTAAATGTATCTTTCCCAATGACTAATTTACCAATACTAACAGGAGAAAATCCATCAACATCTTTTTCAGGTGAGACGGACTCGATAATTTTATCATTATCAATATGCTCAGGTAGAGGCAGCTGCACTAAAATTCCATGATAATCTTCATTTTTGTTATAAGAATCGATTATTTTAAGAAGTTCACTTTCAGATATATCTGAAGGGATTTCTTCAGTAGTCGATCGCATTCCTATTTCGTTGCAGGCTTTTCCTTTACTTTTTACATAAATTTTTGATGCAGGATCGTCACCAACCAAAATGGCTACTAAACCTGGAATATTTTTACCATCATTTTTTAACTTTTTGATATCCGCCTTTAGTTCTTCACGGATTTCTTGTGCAATTTTTTTACCGTCTATTAAAATCATTCAAACTCAAATACAGAAAAAATAATTATTATAACAAATATACACTTAAAGGGGTAATAAAAACTTTTAGTAAATTAGAAAATCAATATCGCCTTGATATGGCATATCTTAATTTATATCATAAGCTAACTTCAAATGATTTCTGATCTTTCTACTGGCAGAAATTTCCCTGCTAAAAGGATTTGAATTTTGCCATCCGGTTAGTCCTTTTGATCTCAATCTCTCTAATCTTCTTATAGTTATTTCACAGAATACAGGATCATTATCAATAGTATAACATCTTCTATCACTGAGTTCTGCGGCTAACAATGTTGTACCTGAGTGTGAGAAGAAGTCGGTAATAAGTTGATTCTTTTTACTGCTTGCTTTAATTATTCTTAAGATCGATTTAATTGGTTTTTGTGCATAGCATCCGTTTACATTCTCCTCCATTCTATAAAATATCTGTTGAATATCAATCCAAACATTTCCGGCACGGATAAATTCCGATTTGCTTCTTTCAATGTTTTCTGTTTTCTCTCCATTTATGGTTTTGTAATAACCCTTCAACACCTTAGGAATTTCTGTATACTCTGCTTCAGGATGAAAACCCGGTTTACCTTTTATGTAAAAAAGTAGTTCCTGCCGTACAGACATCCAGTTTTTTTGTGTTCCATAACCTCTCTGATTTCGCATTGTAATGAAACTCTTAGATATAAACGATGTGTTGCTCATCATCTGAATGAATTGTGGAAGTGGCTGAAAGTGATATTTCTGATCAGCACCAAGCCATACATAAAGTGAAGCATTTGACGTTAGTATCTGATAAGAGTTACTCACCCATTTTTTACACCAATCAATAAATCTATCCAACTCTCTTTCTTTAAAAGCAACAAAGTTGTAAGGAGGGTCGTGAATGGCTGCTGTTGCACGTTTTCTTCCAAACAATAGTTTGATTTGAGATTCATCTGCAGCATTCAGACATCCAATTTTATGCTTACCTGATGGATCTTCCCAAACCTCCCCCTTCTTTAATCGACAGAATGGTAGAAGCATTTCTTTTAACTTTTCATCCTTATCTATTCTGGGAAGAGGATGGTGAAGCATTATTTAATCGTTTGGTTTCTTGTCAAATTCCGGGAAGAAAATGCGTTCGACCTCTGTAGTTTTTCCGCTTTCTATATCAACTTTTAAAAACAAGCCGCATAGGTGTACGTTATTTTTTGCAGTTTCATATTTTTGAGGTGTTTGATATAAGAAGCGGTTGAGAGCTGGTAATACCTTCATCCCAATTACTGAATCATAAGGTCCGGTCATTCCAACGTCAGTAATAAAAGCTGTTCCGTTTTGTAAAATTCTTTCATCAGAAGTTTGAACGTGCGTATGAGTTCCAATTAAAGCCGAAACTTTGCCGTCCAGAAAGTGTGACATCGCAATTTTTTCGGCCGTGGCTTCAGCATGGAAATCAACTATAATCACTTTTGTTTCTTTACTGAATTTTGACAGTGCCCACTCCGCTCCTCTAAAGGGACAATCAATAGCAGACATAAATGTTCTACCCTGTAAATTAAGCACGGCTATTTTTCCTTTTGAAGTATCTGCGATATGGTAGCCGTTCCCATAAGTACCTCTCGGATAATTGAGTGGTCTTAGTGAACGGGGTTCATTCTTCAAATAATCCTGTGACTGGAACTTATCCCATGTATGATTTCCACCAGTAATTACATGCACACCCAAATTAAACAATAATTCCCCTTCTTGTGCTGTACAACCTTTACCATCTGAAGCATTTTCACCGTTAGCAATCACAAAGTCAGCTTTATGCTTTTTTATCAATCCGGGGAGCCAGGTACTAACTATGTCCAGTCCCGGCTTGCCAATAATATCACCAATGAAAAGAATCTTTATATGAGGCATGAATATCTGTTTTTATTATTTAAATATATCTAATAAAAAACAATTAGAAAAAGAGTATATGAATATTATACCAGCAATCTTTGAATTAAAAAATTAATAACTTTAGATTTAAATTATGATTAAGACACAACTTCCAAATCCTACTCTTGAGGAAACAATTTTCTCCGTTATCGATGTCGAAACAACTGGACTATCAGCAAAATCGAACCGTGTCATTGAGATTGGAATTGTAAAGGTAAGGGATTTGAAAATTATAGATAGATTTGAATCGTTGATCAATCCGGGAATAAGCATTCCTTTTTTCATCACCCAGCTTACAGATATTTCCGACAAAGATGTATTTGATGCACCATATTTTGACGAAATATTGGAAGAGTTAAAAGAGTTTGTTGACGATTCAATCATTTGTGGTCACAATTTTTCTTTTGATTCATCATTTCTTAAATATGAATTTATGAGAAATGGTTCGGAGCCATTATACAATGAGCAATTGTGTACAATGAAACTTGCAAGACGAATGTTTCCAGCTCTAAGAAGCAAATCATTATCATCTGTAACAAATCACTTAAAATTAAGAAACACTTCTGCTCACCGTGCTTTATCCGATGCTGAAGTCACAGCCAGGGCATTAATAAAAATGATAAAGCTATTAAAAAGAGATTCAAAAATTGAAACGATAAATGAGCTTCTTAGATATCAATCAAGTGCTATAACAAGCCGAAATACAAGGGTTAAGGAATCCTTAAAAGAAGATGTTTCATCGGTTCCAAATGCACCCGGCATTTATTATTTTCTAAATAGCAGGGGAAAAATCATCTATGTTGGGAAAGCAAAATCTCTGCGAGACCGTATCAGATCATATTTTGCTCCAACAGCGCCCAAAAAAGCAAAAAGAATTATCACTCAAGCCAGAAGATTAAAAATTGAAATTACAAACACCGAATTGACTGCATTGCTGATTGAAGCAGAAGCAATAAAAAAATCTAGTCCTAAGCATAATTATCAATTAAAGAAATACGGGCATAAGCATTTTCTGAAAGTAACAAGAAATCACATATCGCCACGACTAGAAATATCGAATCATTTTGATTTTGATGGTGATGATTATTTTGGATTATTTATCTCCCGTAAAAAAGCTGAGACTGTTTTAGAGATAATCGATAAGACATTTCAATTAAGAGAGTGTTCTGATAAGGAATTTTCAAAACATAAAAAATGTTTCCTCGCAGAAATTGACAGATGCACAGCTCCGTGTGTAGCTGGCAATCATGTTGAATATGATGAAGAACTTTTAAGAGTATATGAATTTCTATTCGGGAAAAATCAAATTGCATTAAATCGTATGTTAAACAAAATGAAGGAATATGCTGAAAAAGAGAAGTACGAGAAAGCATCAGAAGTAAAGGAAGTAATAGATATGATACTTGCACAAACTCATAAATCTTCCCTATTAGCAGAACCGGTTAATAATGCTAATGTTTTATTTGAAGTTTCGGGGAGTTTTGAAAAAGATTATATATTATTAATAGCAGGCAAGATTTATATAAAAAACTCTAAGTTAGTTGGCACAAACAATTTTAATGATGCCTTAGAAAATTACTATGAAAATGTAATTATAAATGATTACATGCCAACAGAAGAGGACCTGGAAAAATTAAAAATATCTTTGAATTGGTTAATAAAAAATAGAAACAATGTTAGAATATTTTATTTAAAGGAATATTCAAATAAGGAAGAACTTTTATTAAATATGTCTTCATTTTCAAGATCCGGTCATTTTCAAAATGAATCTTCTTTCGATATTCAGGAACTTGCTGCTGTTTAACACATAATGAGCAATAAGCAGAAAAAGAAATTAAACGAAATAATTAATGACAAAACATCCGGATCAACCGAAATTCTTCTCTCATTAAATTCTTTTTTAATTAAATGTTTAGATAACAAAAAACTGTTTGAATATTCAATAACTGAAGCCAAGAAATTACTATCTCACTTTGCTGTAATAAATAATTACTTAACCACATTAAATAAAATAGTAGTTGGGAAAGATTTTGATAAAGCTAAAAGTTTTCTTGATGATATTGAAAGTACAGAGAAAAAGAAATTTGAGAATATATTTAAAAATCTTATAAACGAATTACCAAAAGCAAAAAACATACTAACAATTTCAAGAAGCGGAACTTTAATACAAGTTTTTAAACTATGGAAGAAGCGAAAGCGAAGTTTGAAATTAATAATTGCTGAATCAAGGCCAGCTTATGAAGGGAAAAAAATGACAAAGGAACTAGTAAATGAAGGAATAAACGTTGAATTGATAAATGATGCAATGTCTGCGATTTATATTACCAGGGTTGATACTGTAATTATTGGTGCTTAAGCGGTATTAAAAAATGGAAATGTAATAAATAAGACCGGTAGTTTATCACTTGCAGTATTATGCAAATATTTTAAAAAACCATTTTATGTGCTCTCAACAAAATCTAAATACATAAATAAAACCAAATATAAAATTATTCGTAAGAATCCAGATCTAGTTTGGAATTATAAACATCCTAACATCTTAACTTCAAATATTCCGTTTGAAGAAATTGAAAAAAAGTTAATAACCAAAATCATTACTGAATAACACTATAATTTATTGAAAAAATACTAATGAACTTGAAAATCCACTTGGGAAAATAATATTCTGATGAAAAAATATTGTACTATACTCGTCATTCTTCTTACTACATGCATACTTGCTCAAAAGAATTTTACTCTTGAACAGGTAATCCTTGAAAGTAATACATTATTGCCAAAGAAATTAAAGCAGCTACAATGGATTCCCGGCACAGAAGATTTTTCGTATGTGTTCGAAATTGAAGGTCTAGAAAGTTTATTAAAAGAAAATGCACAAGTTGAAGGAAGAGAAACTTTAATTTCTTTATCAAGTTTAAATACAGTTTTTCAAAGTACCGGATTGGGAACTCTTAATATTTTTCCTGAGTACAGGTGGATTAATAGTACAACATTGCAGTTTTGGAATTACAACTCTTTAGTTAATTACAGTATTAAATCTAATTCGATTACGATTATAAATAATATAGCTAAAAACGGACTAAATGCTGATTTTAATGACCCCAGTAAAATTGCTTACATTACTGATAATAATCTTTTTATTTCACTCAATTCAAATCAGATACAAATAACAAATGACAAGGAGAAAGGAATTATTAACGGTCAGGTTGTTCATCGTCATGAATTTGGAATCACAAAAGGAACTTTTTGGTCACCAAAAAATAATTATCTGGCATTTTATCGAAAAGATGAAACTATGGTGACTGATTATCCATTGTTAGATATTTCAAAAAGACCCGCAGAAGTAGATTATATAAAATATCCGATGGCAGGTATGCCAAGTGAGGAAGTGTTAGTTGGAGTTTACAATCTTAAAAGTGGTAAAACTATTTGGCTAAAAACAGGAGAACCAAAAGATCAATACTTGCCAGGTGTTACCTGGAGTCCTGATGAAAAATATATTTATATAAATGTTCTTAACAGAGAACAAAACCATCTTAAATTAATTAAGTACAACGCACAATCGGGTGAAATGATAAAAGTATTAATCGAAGAAACCAATAATAAATACGTTGAACCAATGTCCGGACTGATATTTTTTGAAGATGATCCTGATATATTTATTTGGACAACCAGGAATGATGGTTGGAATCATCTGTACTTGTATGACGCTCAAGGTTCAAAAATTAAACAGTTAACTCAAGGAAACTGGGAAGTGACTGAATTTGATGGTTTGAGTACACAAGGATTTAATATCTATTTCACTGCAACTGAACAGAGCCCGATTGAAAGACATTATTATAAAATTGATTTGGACAGGTATAAAATGGTCCGCATCACAAACGGTTCAGGTACACATAAAGTTGTAAGAAATAATGATGGTACAAAATTTTTAGATGTTCTTTCCAGTCTGGATGTACCTTACGAAGTTAGTATTCTAAACGATTCTGGTGAAAAAGTGAGAACAGTTTATTCAGTTCAGAATCCAATGGATGGTTATAACGTAGGTAAAACAGAAATATTCACATTAAAAAGTAAAGGTGGATTCGATTTGTATTGCAGACAAATTCTACCTCCGAATTTTAATGAAAATAAAAAGTACCCGGTGTTAGTCTATGTTTACGGTGGACCACACAGACAGAAAGTGTCGAACTCCTGGCTTGGAGGTGCTGATCTCTGGTTAAATTTTATAGCGCAGAACGGATTCATTGTTTTTACTCTTGATAACCGTGGCACAGCTTTCCGAGGATTAGAATTTGAACAAGAAACATTCCGTCATTTAGGTACAATAGAAATTGAAGACCAGACGTTAGGAGTAAATTATTTAAAGAGTTTACCATTTGTTGATTCTGAAAGAATTGGAGTTTATGGTTGGAGTTATGGTGGTTTTATGGCAACATCTTTAATGACAAGAACTCCGGATTTATTCAAAGTTGGTGTTGCAGGTGGACCTGTTATCGATTGGCAATATTATGAAGTAATGTACACTGAAAGATATATGGATACTCCTTCAACAAATGCTGATGGCTACGCCGAATCAAATTTATTAAACTATGTTCGGAATCTTAAAGGCAAACTACTACAAATACACGGAACTGATGATCCAACTGTTGTGTGGCAGCAATCGTTACTTTATGTAAATATGGCAGTAAAGTTGGGAATTGATATAGACTACTTTCCTTATATCGACCACCTTCACCATGTAAAGGGTAAGGAAGAGCTACATTTATTTCAAAAAATTACAAACTATTTGTTGGATAATCTATCCAAATCAAATTGAAATTATTTGTTTGCTTTTTACATTAAACCGGAAAGTAAGTAGTACTGCCGAAGTTGTTAGTCCGGCTAACAATCCTATCCAGACACCTTGTACATCATAACCAAGATTAAATCCCAAAAAGTATCCTGTGGGAAGACCAACAACCCAGTAGGCAATAAATGTAATTGCTGTTGGGATTTTCACATCAGTTAATCCACGCAGTATTCCAACCCCAACTGCTTGAGCACCATCTGATAATTGAAACAAAGCAGCTATAATTAACAATGAAGATGCTATCGAAATTACGGTTTCATCATTTATGTAAAGCGTCGGTAAGACATTTTTAAACACTACAAATACTAAACCAGACATTGCCATAAAACAAACAGCTATAAGTATTGTCGTGAATCCTGCTCGCCTAATTTTTTTAACATTTTGTTCTCCAACTGCATTACCCACGCGGATACTTCCTGCGGTGGATAACCCAAGGACAACCATAAAAGAAATAGAAGCAAGATTTATTGCAATTTGATGTGCTGCCAGCTGATCAGTTCCGAGCCATCCTATCATAATAACAGCGAATGCGAATGCACCGACTTCAAAAAAATATTGAACACCGCTTGGAAAACCTAACGACAATATTTTCTTGATAACAGTTACATTTATATTTTTAAAGTGAAATGATACATCATACTGTTTAAAGAATTTTTTATTCATTACGTGTATTATTAGCCCGGTTGCCATAAAAACTCTGGAAGAAAGTGTTGCCCACCCCGCACCATCCAATCCAAGGGCTGGAAAACTTAAGTTACCAAATATTAGCAGCCAATTAGTAAAACCATTTACAAGATTAGCGAAAATAGTAATTATCATTGCCGGTTTCATTATGGATAAGCCTTCAATAAATTGTTTGTAGGTTTGAAAGAGCATCATAGGAATTGCGCTTAATCCTAATATTTTTGTATAGGATTTTGCGGATGCAATTACCTCAACAGGCTGGTCAAAATAAAATATCAGTTCGGAACAAATTATAGTAACTGACATCAGAATTAGTCCGAATGTAATATTAACCAATAATGACTGTCTAAAATAAATTCCACAC
>JARRKK010000026.1:0-12796 GCA_037388105.1 Ignavibacteriaceae bacterium
ATCGCACAGAATGAACCTGTAATGTATTTTTGTGAAAAATATGGGAGGAACGGCGAGGTTGGAGTCGCGGATAGATTTACGACTGGTTATTTAACCGTAATGGTTAAATCTGATTATGCACTTGGTCTTGATGATGTTGCAATTCAATTTGATAAATATAATTATAGAACAGATGAATTTGAATACTATAATAAGTTTTATTATACCATCGATCCGGATATGAAATATATCTTTTTCGAAAAGAATTCTGAGAGCGATTTAAATTTTAGAGACCCTGGAATTTACCGTGTTTTCCTTCTTGATAGTAGAGATAGAACAGTCGCCAGTGCATTGATAGAGATTATTCGTTAAAGATACATTACAAATTTTAATATTTAGAGCGGTAATATTGCCGCTCTTTTTTTATAGCTATTCTCTCCTGTGATTATATAAGTAATGACTCAATTGATTAAATTTGGACTTATTTTATAAAATCATCCAAATTTACATTTGAACAACTACGATGTAATTATTATTGGAGCTGGACCAATCGGTTTAACTTGCGGAATTGAAGCCAAGAAAAGAAACAAATCCCATCTGATTATTGAAAAAGGCTGCCTTGTTAATTCACTGTACCACTACCCGACCAACATGACTTTCTTTTCTACATCTGAAAGAATTGAAATCGGAGAACTACCATTTGTTTCACATGGCGATAAACCTACAAGAAGAGAATCTTTAGAGTACTACCGGCGTGTTGCACATTCCTGGAATTTAAACATCCGCACATATGAAAAAGTTACAAATATTAAAAAGCAGAAGGGGAAATTTTTAGTAACAACAAGTAAAGCCAAATATACCTCAGTTAATATTATTGTTGCTACAGGTTTTTTTGATAAACCAAACTTACTCAATATTTCCGGAGAGGATAAATCCAAGGTAATACATTATTTTACTGAAGCTCATCCGTATGCCTATTTGAAACTCATTGTAGTTGGTGCTGCAAACTCTGCAGTTGATGTTGCTCTGGAAACATACCGTAGAGGTTCTGAAGTAACTATGGTAATAAGAGAAGATAAAATAAAAGACACTGTAAAGTATTGGGTAAAGCCTGATATTGAAAACCGTATAAATGAAGGAAGCATAAAAGCATATTTCAATTCTGAACTTATAGAAATTAAAGATAATGAAGTTGATATCAAGACTCCAGATGGCTTGATAAGCATCGAAAATGATTTTGTTTTCGCAATGACCGGATATCACCCCGATTATGAATTTTTGCGGAAGATTGGTGTTGAGTGCTCACAGGATGAAAACTTAATCCCTCAGTATGATAGGGATACTTTTGAAACCAGAATAGAAGGAATGTATCTTGCAGGGGTTGTCTGCGGTGGTAGATTAACCGGAAAATGGTTTATTGAAAATTCATTATCGCATGCCAATACCATATTTAATCATCTGGAAAAAGTAAAAAGTTAATTTTTGTTAATATTAAAAATTGAAAACCAAAACACTAAAGCGTATTTTAAGACACTAAATTAAAAATTAATTAAACCATCCTAATTTGGGAGTGATAATGATTGACGAGATAAAAAAATTACTTGGAAGTGAAGCTGATTCCCTGCTTAACTACAAAGCTAAATTCCCTAAAGAACAACTAAACTTGCCAGGTCCGGATTTTGTTGACAGGGTTTTAGTTCAATCTGATAGAAGTATAAACGTATTAAGAAATATAAACTGGATTCTTAACCACGGTAGACTAGCTGGTACAGGATATGTTTCTATTCTGCCTGTCGATCAGGGCATAGAACATTCTGCCGGGGCTTCATTCGCACCAAACCCGATTTATTTTGATCCTGAAAACATTGTAAAACTTGCTATTGAGGGTGGCTGCAACGCAGTGGCATCCACTTTGGGTGTATTGGGAATGACAGCCAGAAAATATGCCCCTAAAATTCCATATATATTAAAACTAAACCACAACGAACTGTTAACTTATCCAAATAAATTTGATCAAATAATGTTTGGTGGTGTTGAGCAGGCATTTGATATGGGCGCTGCTGCTGTAGGTGCAACAATATATTTCGGATCTGAAGAAAGTGCCCGCCAATTAGTTGAAGTAAGTGAAGCATTTCAGTTTGCACATGAACTTGGTATGGCAACTGTGCTATGGTGCTATCTGCGCAATCCAGAATTCAACAAAGATAAAGATTACCACAATGCTGCTGATCTTACGGGACAGGCGAATCATCTCGGTGTAACCATAGAGGCAGATATCATCAAACAAAAACTGCCTACAAATAACGGCGGCTTTGAAGCAATTAAATTCGGGAAAACGCATAAAAAGGTTTATACTGATTTAACTTCCGATAATCCAATTGATTTAACGCGTTACCAGGTTATTAATAATTATATGGGTAGAGCCGGATTAATAAACAGTGGTGGTGCTTCAGGTGAAAACGATTTTGCCGAGGCAGCTAAAACAGCAGTTATTAATAAACGTGCGGGTGGTATGGGCTTGATTTCAGGCAGAAAGGCATTCCAACGACCAATGAAAGAAGGAATAAAGCTGCTTAACACAATTCAGGATGTTTATTTATCCAAAGAAATTACTATTGCTTAATGGGTAAGACTAAAATATGTATTTGGAAAGGAAAGCGATCCATTATATAATATGTCAGTCTGAGTCACTCGAAGACTGACATTTTTTAAGTCACATTTCGACAAACCGCAGTAGCGGACAGTGTAACACCGGTATTAACCTTTGAGTTAGTTTCGTATTTTATAAGCCCAATAGGAAATCAGCGATTTTACCTAATTCTTTCACATCCTTATTACTATAATTAGGCATAATAACTCCGGGGAATTGATCTCTATATTCCTGAAGCCGCTTGGAGTCCATAAACGATTTTGGATTACGTAAATACGATATTAAATCCTTTCGGCTATAATGCTCATTTAACCCTTTTAATGCAGGTCCCATCTTTGTTCCCTGATAATCAGTACCGTGACAATTTTTACACCCAAAAGTGTTAAATAATTCTGCACCGCTTAAACTTTCACTTGTAGTTTGATTATTAAGATTTGTTGTTGTTATCCGAGGAGGAGTTTCTTCTTTTTTCGTCACTTTCTGAAGAATAAATAAAAGTATAAAAATAACTAGAAATGTTGCTACCCATATCTGTGGTTTTGTCATATTGCAATTCCCAAAAATCTATCTTTCACATTATTTTAATTTTTATAAAACAAGACGAATATTATCAAGAAGCGAAATTTTAAAAGTTGATTTATTTCCTGAAATTTTATTCCTGTGGTCAAAATTGTTAACAACAAGATTATTTATATTCGCTTCGCCAGCAAAGTTTATTTAACACTACAAGTCACGACAGAACAAAAAGGGTTTATTTAAACTTTACCTCGAACAATCAAAAAAGAATCTTTAATTTCGTTGTTATAAGTTATTTCCTTTTCCGTTTGTGAAAATGTGTACTTTGCCCAAAGAAAACTTCCGCTGCTTCCATAACAGTTTCAGAAAGAGTCGGATGGGGATGAATTGTCAACTTTAGATCGGTTAAAGTAGCTGCCATTTCAATTGCCAAAACCCCTTCAGCAATCAATTCCCCGGCACCGGGTCCACAAATGCCAACGCCTAAAATTCTGTTAGTATCGGGTTCAGATATTATCTTAGTAACACCTTCAGATCTATCCAATGTGGTTGCCCTTCCGGAAGCCGACCATGGAAATTTAGAAATATTTATACTTATGCTTTGCTCTATTGCTTTATTTTCTGTTAAACCGGCCCATGCAATTTCCGGATCGGTAAATACAACAGCAGGGATCGCCTTTGGTTCAAAAGCTACCTTATCCCCGGCAATAGCCTCAACCGCAGTTCTGCCTTCATGAGAAGCCTTATGAGCCAACATTGGTTCGCCGACAATATCGCCAACTGCATAGATATTATCATCATCGGTTTGTAATTGTGCATTTACATTAATCCAACCTCTATCATTTACAGTTACTTTTGTTGTCTCTAATCCTAATCCCGATGTGTCTGGCTTTCTACCAACAGACATTAAAATATAATCGTAAGTTTTATCGATTGTATTGCCATCCTTATTTTCAATCTTCACCCGGATTCCGTTTTCAATTTCATTCATCTCAATAACTTTTGAGTTTAGAATGATCTCATCAAACTTACTTTTAATTCTTTTAGAGAGATGCGAAACCAGGTCCCTATCTGCTCCCGGCAGAAGACCGTCCATCATTTCAACAACAGAAACTTTACTACCAAGAGCCTGGTAAACAGTTCCAATCTCCAAACCGATGTATCCACCACCAATGATCAATAAGTTTTCAGGTATTGCGGGGAGATCCAAAGCTGTTGTCGAATTGAGAAATCTTTTACTCTCAATGTTTAACGATGGAATTGTAGTAATTCTAGAACCGGTTGCAATTATTGCTTTATCAAATTTTAAGTATTGCTCTCTGCCATCTGTTTTTTCAATTGAAATATTAGATGAATTTGTAAACGTGGCCTTACCTCGAATATAGTTTATTCTTCTCGATTTAGATAATAATCGAACACCACCTGTGTTTTTGGCCACAACACTATCTTTCCATTCTCTAAGTTTGTCAAGATCAATTATTGGTTTAGGATATTCAATTCCCCAATTTTTGCTCTCTTTGGCTTCGTCAATTAATTTTGCAACGTGCAACAAGGCTTTAGAAGGTATGCAGCCCCTGTATAAACATACTCCACCCGGATTTTCTTCCATCTCAACAACAGTAACTCGCATTCCGAGATCAGCAGCAAGAAACGCAGCAGCATAACCACCAGGTCCGGCTCCGATTACAACTAAATTGATTTTATCAGACATTTTAATATTCTCAGTTAATGATAGGTAATTGCTATGTTGTTTCAGTTATCAGCATAGCATAGAACATTTATTCGGTTATGAAAAATGAAATTAAAGTAATCCTTTCAGAGGTTGCTCAAGAGCTCCCACAACCCATCTTAAAAATCTAACTGCATCTGCACCATCAATAATTCTATGATCATATGAAAGAGATAAGGGGAGCATCAATCTTGGTTCGAATACGCCGTAACCGTTATAAACAGGATCGTAACTTCCTCTCGAAACCCCTAAAATGGCTACTTCAGGGGAATTAACAACCGGAGTGAATGCTGTACCTCCAAGACCCCCAAGGTTTGTAATCGTAATACAGCCACCTTGTAATTCTTCGAGTGAAATTTTTTTCTCACGTGCTTTTTTCGCCAATTCATTCATTTCATTTGAAAGTTCTATTAGACTCTTTTTATCAACATCTTTTATAACTGGCACTATTAATCCATGTTCAGTATCGACTGCGATTCCTACATTAAAATACTTCTTATAAATAATCTCTTTTGTTTTAATATCTATACTGCTGTTAAATTGAGGAAACTTCTCAAGCGCCGTGGAAATAATCTTTAATATTATTGCAGTCACAGTTAACTTACCATCATCTTTTTCCAGCTGAATGTTGAATTCTTTTCTAGCTTTTTCGAGCTGCGTTATATCAGCTTTATCAAATTGAGTAACATGCGGTATAGTTGCCCAGGCATAACTTAAATGTTCAGCTGTTACTTTTCTTATCTTCGTCATCTTAACACGCTCAACCTTACCAAACTTATTAAAATCCGGTAATGGTTCCTGCATTATTTCAGAAGCTATGTTAGGTGTATCTTCCTGGTGTAATTTTTTTGAATAACTTTTTACATCTTCAATCAGAATTCTTCCGCCCGGACCAGTACCAATAATTTTATTTATATCAACACCAATCTCACGTGCAATTCTTCTAACCGAGGGGGAAGCTGGTGCAGCACCTTTAGTTATAGAAGGTTGTTCTTGTTCCTCCACGGATTCTGACTTAGCAGGTTCTTTTTCCTCAACTTTCTCTGATTCAACAGGTTCCTTAGTCGTTGCAGGTTCAGAATCATCTCCGAAAATATCAAAGGATGCAGTTTCTTCAACTTCAGGTTCAGCTTCTTTTGGAACATTTGTATCCTCTCCGTTTGAATCAACATCTACACTTAGGATAACATCCCCGGTTTTAATTTCATCACCTTTATTTACTCTTACTTCAATAATCTTTCCTTTAACTGTAGATGGTACTTCAACAGTAGCTTTATCAGTTTCAATTTCTATAATTCCCTGATCTATTTGAAGAATATCACCTGGTTTTACAAGTATCTCAATAATATCTGCAGATTCAATGTTTTCTCCTAACTCTGGTAATTTTATTTCTGTTGCCATTATAAATCCATTTTAATTTTCATTAAATAAAATTTGTTAAGAATAATGAGGATTTGCTTTATCTGGTTTTATCTTCAATTCCATTTTTGCTTTATCGAGTGTAGCAGCATTAATTTTTCCCTCATTGGCGAGCTCACCCAAGGCAGCAAACACAATATGTTTTGCATCTACTTCGAAGAAATCACGTAATGCTTCTCTTGATGCACTTCTGCCAAATCCATCTGTGCCTAATGAAGAAAGAGGTTTAGGTAACCATTTTGAGATTGAATCGGGAAGAGCTTTCAAATAATCCGATGCAGCAACAATAACTCCATCATTATCTTTAAATAATTCTGTAATGTACGGAGTTCTATGTTTTTTGGTCGGGTTCAACATGTTCCATCTTTCTACATCCAAAGCATCTCTTCTTAATTCCTTATAGCTGGTAACACTCCAAACATCAGTGGCAACCCGATAGTCATTTTCGAGTATGCTTTGTGCTTTCAGAACTTCATTAATAATTGTTCCACTCCCTAACAGGTTTGCTTTTAGTTTGGCATGTTTCTTTGTTGAGGCTTTAAATCTATACATGCCTTTTAGAATTCCTTCCTTCGAACCCTCAGGCATAGGCGGCATAGGATAATTCTCATTCATCAACGTTATATAATAGAAAATTTTTTCCTGTTCTTTATACATCCGTCTTATACCATCACGGATAATTATGGCTAATTCAAATGCAAATGCTGGATCATATGCATAAAGATTCGGTACGGGATAAGCAAGCAAATGGCTGTTACCATCCTGATGCTGTAATCCTTCGCCATTTAGTGTTGTTCTTCCGGCTGTACCTCCAAGCATAAAGCCCTTTACCCCCATATCAGCAGCAGCCCAAACAAGATCACCAACACGTTGCAGCCCAAACATTGAATAATAGATAAAAAACGGAATCATATTTATTCCATGGGTGAGATATGCCGTTCCGGCAGCAATAAAAGAAGACATGGATCCGGCTTCGGTTATACCTTCTTCGAGTATTTGCCCATTCTTAGCCTCCTTGTAATATAAAAGGCTATCGGCATCCACTGGTTCATAAAGTTGACCAGCATGTGCATATATCCCAACCTGACGGAAGAGAGCTTCCATTCCAAATGTTCTTGCTTCATCCGGAACAATCGGAACTATGTACTTACTGATAAGACTATCCTTTAATAATTTGGCAAGCATCCTTACAAAAACCATGGTTGTTGATACTTCTCTTCCTTCAGTTCCCTTATAAAATTCTTCAAAGATAGACTCCGGAGGTGTTTTAATTGGTTTGATATCTGTTTTCCGGGAGGGTACAAATCCACCAAGAGATTGTCTTCTTTCCTGCAGATATTTTATTTCATCATCGTTATTATCAGGTTTATAAAAGGGCATTTTCGAAATTTGTTCATCAGAGATTGGAATACCAAAACGGCTTCTAAATTCCTTTAATTCATCTTCGTTCAACTTTTTTTGTTGATGAGTGATGTTCTTTCCCTCACCACTTTCACCAAGTCCGTATCCCTTTATAGTCTTTGCAAGTATAACCGTCGGCGATCCTTTATGATTAAAAGCGGAATGATAAGCAGCATATACTTTGTGTGGATCATGTCCTCCGCGTCTCAACTTACTTAGCTCCTCATCTGATAAGTCTTCAACCATCTTTATCAGATCATCATCGACCCCAAAGAAATGTTTTCGAACATAAGCACCTCCTTCAACAGTATATTTCTGATACTGTCCATCCACAACTTCTCCCATCCTTTTAACAAGCTTGCCATCTTTATCTTTTTCCAATAGAAGATCCCAATCATCGCCCCAAATTACTTTGATAACATTCCAGCCTGCACCCCGGAAAATCGCTTCGAGTTCCTGTATAATTTTTCCATTCCCCCTTACCGGGCCATCCAATCTTTGTAAGTTACAATTGATTACAAAAATTAAATTGTCCAATTTTTCTCTGGATGCAAGAGTAATTGCACCAAGGGCCTCCGGTTCATCCGTTTCTCCGTCACCCAGAAATGCCCAAACCTTTCCATCAGATTCTTTCAAACCTCTGTCTTCTAAATAGCTGTTAAATCTTGCCTGATAAATTGCCATTATCGGACCCAATCCCATCGACACAGTGGGGAATTCCCAAAACTCAGGCATTAACCATGGATGTGGATAGGATGAAAGACCTCCGCCTGGTTGTAATTCTCTTCGAAAGTTTTCAAGCTGCTTAACTGAAATTCTCCCTTCAAGAAATGCTCTTGCATAAATGCCTGGAGAGGCATGTCCCTGAAAGAATATTTGGTCTCCTCCGTATCCATTACCTTTTCCTTTGAAAAAATGATTGAATCCGACTTCATAGAGTGTAGCAGCACTTGCATACGTTGATATGTGACCTCCAATACCACTTTCCATTTTGTTAGCTTTCACTACCATTGCCATAGCATTCCAGCGGATAATGCTTTTATTTCTTCTTTCTAATTCTCTGTTACCTGGATATGGGGGTTGATTTTCTTTTGTAATCGTGTTAATGTAAGGAGTATTTGCCGTGAACGGAATTTGTACACCAGATTTATGTGCACGTATCTGTAATTGATGGAGTAAATCGACTACCCTTTTCGGTCCGCCATGTTCTAATACATAATCGAGCGAATGCAGCCACTCACTTGTTTCGGTTTCTTCTATTTCAGAACTATACTTAGTTTCATTACTCATATAACTATACCTTATTAGATATTATAACCTGCAATATCAGCGGTTTTACAAAGATTGAGGAATCCTACCAAAAATACTGAAATAAGCATTTTTTATTGGGATTTTAGTGCAAATCGAATAAGTAAATTAATTGATTGGGGAATGAAATACAAGAACAGTTAATAGCATAAACACAAAAATTTAAGAGCATTTACCTTCTTCAAAGTCATAATCTCTTCAACCTAGATAATTCTCATACCAATTCTTTCTCATCAAATCGACCTCTTTTCTGTGTTTCCTCATAAAATGGTCTCCACCTTCGAGCATAACCAAACGGAATGGAATTTCATATTTTAACAACTTGTAAGAAAGATCAAGGGAATCATGAGGAAGCACACGTTTATCGGCAGCGCCGTGAAGAATTAACATGGGCGTGGTTGTTGAGAGCTTTTCCGCAAAATTTACTATCGATCGGGCATCACATTTTCGTTTAAATTCTTCATCTCCATAATCTCCCATGGTAACTTCAAATAATCTTCGCATAAACCTGCTTTCATCCGAGCTACATCCTAAGTTTGCTATTCCGCCAGTAATAACAGCACACTTAAAATTATGATTTTTTGTTAATGTAAGATATGTCATCATACCTCCCCGACTCCATCCTTCAATACCCCACTTCTCTGTATCTGCGCACTGAATCTCTTCCGCAAGCGGTATTAAATTCAGAACATCATTTAAATCATCACCACCAAATTCATCCTTACCTTCTCCTCCTGCATTTCCTCTGTATTGAGATGCAAATACTACATAACCCCAGCTTGCAATCTGGCCAAATACACCTTTAGCGGTGAAGGTATCAATTACACCTTTTTCACCGATACCTCCACGGTTCCAAATTATGCAGGGATATTTTTGGGTTGTATCACCAGGATATGCTAAATAGCCTTTAACTTTCAATCCATCAGAGCTGTATGTCATCTTTTCAACTACAGAATTGTTAAGAGTGTCTTCTCCCCAACCGCTTTTTATCATTTTATTTTGTGTGTCACCAAGTTCAACTCTTTTTCTTTCAATGATAATAGATGAGGAAATACTCATAAATTTTTAATCCGATTGGTTATATTTAATGATTAAAATTACTGAATTAAAAAATGCCTAAAAAGAAGAAAAAGAAAAGATCGGCACCAGATACTTCTAAAGGTAAATCAACAAAACCTGTCTTTAGAATTGCAACTATTATCGTCCTAATAATTGCCGTTGCATTCTTTGTTCTTAAAAATGTTTCTAATAGCAGTAAACCCGAAGTGGAATATTATAAATTTAAAAAAGAAGGCGAACTTACGATTACCGATAGTTTAGGTAACAGCAAAATTAAAATTGATTTAGAAATTGCTGACACGGAGTACGAAAGACAGCTTGGATTGATGAACAGAGATACTATGGAAGAAACCCAGGGGATGCTTTTTAAATTCCCGGAGGAACGTTTTCAATCATTCTGGATGAGAAACACCTTGATTCCACTCGATATAATATTTATAAATAAGGATAAAGAGATCGTAACGATTCATAAGAATACGAAAGTTTTATCTACGCAGAGTTATCCTTCCTCTGCACCTTCTATTTATGTACTTGAGGTTAATGGTGGATTTACGGAGAGACATAATATACAAGAAGGGAATAAGATTTTTTGGATCGAAACAAAATAAATCATTGGAATTTCAGGAACCGTATAATTCATTTTCAACAAGCTCACAAATAATATGAGCTACGGTAATTTGTCCCTCCTGAATTCTTTGCACATTTGATGATGGAATAATAATCGATGAATCAAGGAGGGGTTTAAGTTTGCCACCTTTACCACCTAATAATCCCAGAGTGTATAATCCTTTTGATTTAGCCATTTCAACAGCTTTGATTAAGTTGACGGAATTTCCGCTCGTAGAAATTACTAGTAATACATCACCTTTATTGCCTAATCCTTCAATGCTTCGTGCAAAAACATTTTCGAAACCAATATCGTTCCCCCCTGCTGTTATGTTTGATGTGTCTGTTGTTATTGCTATTGCAGGGATTGCGGGTCTGCTTAATTCATGACTCAATCTTATCACCAACTCTGCTGCAATATGCTGGCAATCAGCGGCACTTCCGCCATTTCCACATAAAAGAAGTTTGTTTCCATTTCTGAAAGATTTTACAAGCAGATCAACCGCTGAGAGTATATCTTCTTTACATACCTTTTCAATCTTTAGTTTGGTTGCAGAACTCTCTTTAAGTGAGTCAACAATAAATTTTTCTTTGTTCATAGATTAATTAAGTAATTACTCATTATTCACAATCTTTCCGGGTTCCGGGTTAATCAGTGTTCACAACTTAATTACGATATCGGATTATCGAATCATGATTTTGGAACTACAATAAGATAATGCTTAATAATATGGGAGTTAAACTTCTATAGGACTCTTAAAATGAACAGCATTTGCAAACTCAGGTATCATTTCCCAGTTACTGTCATCTTCAAAGTAATTACCTGTTACAATTATGTTTGCACCGTTTTCAACTTTCTCACGGGCAACTATTGGAGATCTTATTCCACCTCCAGCAACCACAGGTATCGAACAAACCTCTCTGATGGCATTAATCATCTCATCCGGAACTGGTTGATCGGCACCAGATCCAGCTTCAAGATAAATTAGTTTCATACCCAGATATTCCGCAGCTAAAGCAGTTGCAGCAGCTATTTCAGGTTTACTTCTTGGTAAAGGCATACTGCCACTCATGTAAACGGCAGTTGTCATTGCTCCAGATTCGATCAGTATATATCCTGTTGATATTGGTTCTATGCCGGCTCTTTGCACTAATGGCGATGCGATAACATGTCTACCGATAAGATTATCCGCATTTCTGCCGCTTACAACTGACAGGAATAGGATAGCGTCAGCACGTGACGAAACCTGATCAATGCTTCCGGGAAAAATAATTGCAGGCAAATTAGTATTGATTTTTACTTTTTCAATTAAAGGTTCAAAGTTCCCACTCACCATTAAGCTCCCTCCCACCAAAAAACCATCAACTCCTGATTTTTCACAATGCTGAAGGAATACATCCGCTTTATCTTGTGATAATTTGTCCGGGTCAAGCAGAACAAGATATGCGGCCCCTTTACTGTCAATTGTATTTAGAATATGGTTATAAGTATTCATAACAAGCAATGAGTTGTTTTGAAATATAGGAAATTTGATTCACAGAAAAAAGAATCCCAACGTATATTAAATAATGGAACACATTAATTTTATAGTTTTGCTTGTGACAAAATAAATTTTCCATACAAATTAAAGGAAAAGCAAATGCCCAAATTAAAAGTCTATTTGAAACCAAGCTGTACAACAAGCAGGAAGGTTGTGACAATCTTAACTCAAAAAGGTGTGGATTTTGAAAAGGTGGATTATTACAAAACTCCATTTACAAAAACATTACTCAATGATCTTTTAAACAAGATGAACATGAAACCATCCGAGTTGCTTAGAAAAAAGGAGGAAGCATACAAAGATTTAGATCTAAAAAATAAAACTTATACGGAAAACCAGTTATTAAACAAAATGCTAAAAAACCCTGATTTGATCGAACGACCAATTGTTGCCAAGGGAATGAAAGTTATGCTGGCAAGACCTGCTGAGTCAGTGAAAGACATTATCTGAGTATATATAAGATATGAATTTTTTAAATAGCCTCCCGCCCTTTCCCTCCTAAAAGAGAAAGGGTGAATCGGGAGACGTAGGGTGAGGGATTACAATATATGATTTTCTCCCCAGTCATCCAATTTAAAAATCACATTG
>JARRKK010000027.1:0-22447 GCA_037388105.1 Ignavibacteriaceae bacterium
GTTAAATGAAACAGGGCAGGAAATTGAAAATAATTTTAATGGTGAAGAATTGGCTGAAGATGTTCTTCTTGATGCATATTCTTCATCTGTTACGAAAGCCGTTGAGACTGTAAGTCCGGCTGTTGTAAATATAAACCATTCTATTGTTGGTAGATCCGGAAAGCCAACACACGGTGGAAGCGGTTCTGGATTTATTTTTACACCCGATGGTTTTATTCTTACAAACAGTCATGTTGTACGTAAAGCTAAAAGTATTGAAGTTGTGCTTTCAGATGGAAGGAAATTTTTTGCCGACTTAATCGGTGATGATCCGGATACAGATCTTGCAGTTATAAGAATAGATTCGCCAGGGATAATCCCGGTCAACTTTGGTGATTCGGGAAAAATAAAAACAGGGGAACTTGTAATTGCAATAGGCAATCCATATGGTTTTCAGGCCAGTGTAACTGCCGGAGTGGTAAGCGCACTTGGCAGATCGCTGCGCTCAAACACAGGACGATTAATTGATAACGTTATTCAAACGGATGCTGCGCTGAATCCGGGAAATTCGGGCGGACCTCTTGTTAATTCCAGAGGTGAGGTCATAGGTGTTAATACTGCTGCAATTTTACCGGCGCAGAATATTTGTTTTGCAACAGCTATTAACACTGCAAAGTTCGTAGCTGCCAAACTTATAAAGGATGGAAAAATTAAACGAAGTTATATAGGTATCGCCGGACAGGATGCGTCAATTCACAGGAGAATAGTTTATCATTACAGTCTTCCTTCTGGCAAAAGCATAATGGTAATTTCAATTGAAAAAAACAGTCCGGCAGAAAAGGCCAAATTACAGGAAGGTGATAGAATAATATCTTTCAATTCAGCACCTGTTAGTGGAATTGATGATCTCCATAAAATGTTGACTGACACACAAGTTGGGGCGAAGACAGATTTAAAAGTTTTAAGAGGAACAGAAATTTTAGATCTGCAGATAATTCCGCGTGAGAGAAAAAATTAAAGCTGAGGTTTGAATAATAACTGCCACCTTGAACTTTTTGAATTGTGAAACTTAAAAAATCTTTCGTTTTATTCCATCGTATTCCGTGTTCCAATGCTACACTTCTGCCAGATATTCGTGAATAAGTTTTATTGCCATTGCACCTTCTCCTACTGCTGATGCGACCCGGTTCATAGCTCCGGCTCTTACATCACCAGCAGAAAATATTCCCGGTATGCATGTTTCAAGGAGATACGGATCACGGTTGAGTTTCCAGTACTTTTTGAAATTCTCAAATTTAAACAAATCTCTTCCCGTTTCTATAAAACCTTTTGGATCCTTAATAATATTCAGCTTAATCCAGTCGGTCACCGGCTTTGCTCCAATAAAAATAAACAACGCACCTGATTCATTAGTTTTCTGTTCACCTGTCTTAAGATTTTTTATGGTAATACATTCAAGCTTTTTCTCTCCTATAACTTCATTTATCACAGAATCAGGTATTAAGGATATGTTATCTGTTCTATTAATCTGATCGATCAGGTAACGTGACATTGTTGATTCAAGGGAGTTTTTCCTGATTACTATAAAAACATTTTTAGCAAAAACCGAAAGATACATTGCCGCCTGCCCTGCAGAGTTGCCTCCCCCAACAATAAAAACATCTTTATCTTTGCAGGAATGTGCTTCCGCTATTGCCGAACCATAGTAAACTCCGGCACCTGTCAGTTCATTGATCCCCTTAATATCCAGTGTCTTGTAATCAACACCGGTGGATATTACGATTGTATGTGTTTTTACTTCAGGACCATTGGAGAGTGATAAAATCTTATAATTGTCTTTAATATTTATTTCTACAACCTCGCAGGGCGAAAGAAGCTCAACCCCGAATCTTGTAGCCTGAGTTAATGCTCTCCTGGTCAGGTCAGCACCCGAAAGTCCAGAAGGAAATCCGAGATAATTTTCAATTCTTGAGCTGGTACCGGCTTGCCCTCCGGGCGCTTTCTTTTCAATCATTAATGTTTTCAAACCCTCTGTACCCCCGTAAACTGCTGCTGCTAAGCCGGCCGGCCCAGCTCCAATAATTACTACATCATACAGTTCTTCCATTGCAGTTGATTTCAATCCAACCTTTTCCGCAATCTCAGCATTAGCAGGAGATTTTAACAATGTGCCGTCCTCAAATAATACTGCTGGCAACTCATTTGTTTCAATGTTATGAGTATTTAGTAATACCTCTGCTTCCTTATTTAATTCTATATCCATCCACTTATACGGAATTAAATTGCCGGTTAAAAATTCTTTTATTCTATGTGATATTGGAGACCATTGATAACCCACGATTTTTATTCCTGCAAGATCGGGAATGAAGTTGTTCAGCCAATCATCGAGCAGATCGGTTATAACAGGGTAAAGTTTTTCTTCAGGCGGGTTCCAGGGTTTTAAGAGATAATAATCTAATTTTAAAGTGTTAATGGCTTTTATTGCAGCCTCAATATCTGAATATGCAGTTAATAATATCTTTTTCGCTTCAGGAAAAATTTCCTTTGCTTTTTCCATGAAAGCAGTTCCTTCCATTTCCGGCATTCGCTGGTCGGAAATAAAAAGTGCAACGGTTTCATTCTTTGATTTTAATTCTTTTAGAGCTTCGAGTGCCTCCCCAGCAGATTCGGTTGCAAGTATTTTATACTCTTCACGGAATTTACTGCGCACATCCCGCTGAATGGCCCTTAATACCTGACTATCATCATCAATTATTATAATAAATGGAAGTTTCATATTTTATCTCTTTCATCTGATGATTTTTGTGAGATCGGTAAATTGATGCAAAATTCTGTTTTACCGGGTTTGGAATTTACTTTTATATCTCCATTATGACGCTTCACTACATTTTTTGCAATGTCTAGTCCTATCCCTGTTCCTTCTCCAACTCTCTTTGTTGTGAAAAAAGGATCGAATATACGTGATAATATTTCCTTAGGAATACCGCTGCCATTGTCATATCTGTCCTATATAGTTCACCGGCTTTGTCCATATGAACATGAGATTTGATAGCATCTACTAACATTGTGATACGCTCGGAAGCATCACCCAGGTCTTTTATTAACCGTTCCGAGCTTAACAAGTTTTCAAGCCAATCAAGAATATTCTGGAATGCTTCACTTCCAACATCGTTATTAATTATTTCCAAATCAACTTCTAAAAAACCTGCATCCGTAAGTGTTTCTGCTATCTCATTCTTGACATTAAATCCTTTTGCTCTCATCCATTCATTAAGTTCATCTTCTTGTTGGATCCGTTGAAGTGCATTGATTTTAGTTCTCGTGGAGTGATTATTCCTTTTATTTGAGGCAAGTTCGCGGATTTTACGGATAATATCGGATGAAATGTCGTATATCAGCAATCCTTCGGTAAGCTTAAAATTAAGTTTTAATCTTCTATCCAATTCGTCAGATATTCTGTCAATTGCAGATGCAGGATTGTTCATTTCGTGTGCGATCCCTGCGGCAAGCTTTCCTAAGGCACTTACTTTTTCCTGCTGCATTTGTGTAGTTGCAAAAACACGGGCTCGTTCAGTCATGTAGCCGATCAGGCGCTGAATTAAATCGGGATTAAGCTGTTCCAGTTCCTGAAAATATTTTTTATGGAGCTTAACTGCACGCACTTTTCCTATTGCATAAGAATTTCCCGGTGAGTTTTTAAGTCTTGAGTACGGTAGTACACCGGTTACACCTCCGGTGAGATCATTATTTTCAGTAGTATGATAATATACCAGTTTTCCATTTACATTCATATAAAAATCCATCCTGCCTTCCAGGAAGAAGTACATATTATCAATAGGTTCACCTGTTTTAATAATCATATCTCCATCATTGTAATCTGCAATCTCGGAATGATTTAAAATCCAATTTAGGTGCTCTTCAGATAAGTCGCGCAGGACGATATTATTTTTTAATTCTTCAATTGTCACTGATTTCTTCATACAACAACAGAAATAAATCTATTATTAATTTCTTTAGAATAACTAACCACAGTTAATTTAGTCATTTTTATTCTGCTTTTTCAAGCTTTGTTTCTCAAGATATGTAATGTCCAGTATGAAAAACAGAAGGGACAATAAATAATGGTAAAGTCTAAATTAGATTATAACCAATTAATTTCTTTTTCTGGATTACTTGAAAAGATTGTATTTAATACAGGTTTTACACATCTCATTATCTGAAACTTTTGTTAAATTCAATTATATTTTTCATCAATTATTTCATTGGAATTATTAATAAAATTAAAGTATTAACCTAATATGAAATCGAAGTTTCAATACCAGGAGCATCTTCATCAAAAAGAGCTGGAGGATTATGCACGTTTTCCCGAAATGAATCCAGGTCCCGTATTGCGATTTGATACGTCTGGAAATATCCTTCTTGCTAACAAAGCAGCTAGGAATCTGTTTGGGAAAGATAATATTATAAGGGGTAATTGGATAAAAATATGTCCTGGTTTCAACGAAGAAATGTGGCAAGAAATTATCGAGACAAAAGAGCAATTGTCAATTGAAACAGATATAGACCAGAAGTGTATTATGTTCAATTATGTGAGTAGTGAAGATAAAAGTTCGATCTTTGCTTTCGGTACCGATATAACAGAGTTAAGAAGTATAGAAAAACAGCTTGCTGACTTCGCACGATTTCCAAATATGAATCCTGGTCCGGTTCTTAGACTAGACCTCGAAGGTAATATATTACTTTCAAATACAGCGGCACGTAATGTCTTTGGATTTGACCTTGAAGGCAGGTGCTGGAGAGATGTTTGTCCTGGTCTAAAAAAGGACATTACCTGGAAATCAATTTCCGAAGCGACTGCTGAACCTTATAATATTGAGGTACATATTGGTAAAAAAGATTTTATGTTTTCGCATCGAAGGGATTTGCAAAGTAACCTATTGTTTGCATTTGGTGCGGATATTACTCAAAGTAAAAAAACTGAGATAGCATTAAGGCAATCTGAAAAAATGGCCACTCTTGGTACACTTGCAGCTGGTGTAGCACATGAACTAAATAATCCTGCTGCCGCAATGGTTAGGGCTTCAGAACATATGAACGATGCGTTTACTATGTTGGAAATGTCGCATCTCAAACTAAGTGCAATTAATTTTTCAGCAGAAGCCCTCAATGCATTGCAAAAGATTGAACATCGGGCAAGACAGTGTGCAGTAAATCCAATAAATATTAATGTAATGGTTAAGTCAAACATGGAAACTGAAATTGAAGATTGGTTTAAAGGTTATAAATTAAATAATGTTTGTGAACTTTCGCCGTATCTTGTTGAACAGGGGATAGATACTGCAACACTTATGGATTATTACAATCTTTTTTCAGGTGATTCTTTTAATATTGTCCTTCAATGGGCTACTGGAATTTTTCAAGTATACACTTTTTTAAATGAAATAAAACAGGGGTCCAAAAGAATTTCAGAAATAGTCGGTGCATTGAGGAGTTATTCCTTTCTCGGTCAGGCACCTGTTCAATTAATTAATGTTCACGATGGTATAGACAATACATTGGTTATACTGAATCACAAATTAAAGACTGGAATTAATGTTAATCGCGAATATGGAAATGATATTCCTCTTATAAGTGCTTATGGCAGTGAATTAAATCAAGTCTGGACAAATATTCTTGATAATGCTGTGGATGCAATGAATGGAAATGGAGAGATTATTGTCCGTTCAATTAATGATGGAACTAATATTATAATTGAAATTGAGGATAATGGTCCCGGAATACCAAATGAAATTAAATCCAGAATATTTGATCCTTTCTTCACAACGAAAGAACCTGGCAAAGGTACGGGTCTAGGTCTTTCAACAAGTTATAATATTATTGTTGAAAAACATAAAGGGAAAATCTCTGTTAATTCACAACCGGGGAAAACATGCTTTAAAGTTACCTTACCGATTCGATCCAGTGACCTGAAGAATGCATAATCAGGTGCTTATGTTAATAGATTGATGACTTTTTATTCTATTTTATAAAAGTCACTTCACAAAAGGTCATAAACTTGTTTTTATTATTAGCTTAATTAACTATAGGGAGATGAAACAATGAAAAAACGTAAACTTGGAAAGAGCGGGTTAGAAGTATCCGCAATTGGACTCGGTTGTATGGGAATGACTTTTGCTTTTCCTCCGTTTCCGGAAAAGCAGGAAATGATCTCTCTTATTCATAAAGCTGTAGAACGTGGAGTAACATTTTTTGATACCGCGGAAGTGTACGGTCCCTATACGAACGAAGAACTTGTCGGCGAAGCACTTTCACCTTTACGTAATCAGGTTGTTATTGCTACTAAATTCGGTTTTAAGCCTGCAAATGAAAACGAAGTAAACTCGCGTTGGTCTGCGCGGGACAGCCGACCTGAACACATCAAAAAGGTGGTTGAAGAATCCCTTAAGAGATTAAAGACCGATGTTATTGATTTGTTGTATCAGCATCGTGTTGATCCGGATGTGCCAATAGAAGATGTGGCAGGAACGGTAACAGAATTAATTCAGGATGGTAAGGTAAAACACTTCGGTCTCTCTGAAGCCGGTGTTAGAACAATCCGGGCTGCACATGCAGTTCAACCTGTTACTGCACTTCAGAGTGAATACTCGCTTTGGTGGAGAGAACCGGGAAGTGAAGTGTTGCCAACACTTGAAGAACTCGGTATAGGATTCGTTGCATTCAGTCCGCTTGGCAGGGGATTTCTTACAGGAAAAATTAGTGAAAGTACTAAGTTTGAGAGTACCGATTTCCGCAACAGGCTTCCCCGTTTTACACAGAAAGCGCGGAAAGCAAATATGACAGTTGTTGACTTATTAAAGAAAATTGCAAAACAGAAAAATGCGACGCCGGCCCAAATAGCGTTAGCCTGGCTTCTTTCACAGAAACCGTGGATAGTACCCATACCCGGAACTACAAAACTAAACAGGCTTGAAGAAAACATTGGGTCAACATCGATAGAGCTTACAAAGAATGATCTGAGAGATATTAGTGAAGCTGCATCAAAGATTAAGATAGAGGGAGCCAGATACCCCAAAAGTCTGCAGCAAACAACCGGTCGATGATGCTACATTTAAGCGGCAGAAAACCATTGAAATTATAGTATTTCATTTACATAGGATGATCCAGAAAAACGGAATAATATACGAAGCTCACTTTGTTAAAAGTTCTAACCCATTTTACAGTAAAATTCGTTATATGGAAATTAATTCCGGGGCAGGGAAATCACTCATATCAATATCCTAATAACGAACTAGCCAGCGGGGTTAGCTGTTATCAACTTCAGACTAGTTCTCTGGAAAAGACTAAAATAATGGTTTTACTAAGATAATTGTTTATCATAATATTAAGAATCATCAGTTCAATTATCAGGAGGTAGTAAGAATAAAATGAAGACAATTATTAAAACATTTTTAGTGCTGGCAATAGCTCTTTTTTTAAAGGTTTCAAATAATTCTTATGGGCAGATTTTTACAAAAATTACTGATCAAAATAATCCCATTGTAACGGATACATGGTCAGGTCAATATGTCGGAGCCAGTTGGATTGATATCGATAATGACGGATTATTAGATTTATATATCTGTGGTAAATCATTGTACCGAAATACCGGTGACGGCAATTTTCAAAAAATAACAAACATACTTTCTACACAGGGCGGTGTTCAGGGTAATAGTTGGGCTGATTATGACAACGATGGGGATCTAGATTGTTTTTTAGTTTCGACAAGTAGCACCACTCTTTCTTATTTATATCGAAATAATGGGAATAATACTTTTACAAGAATTTCATCTGGTGAAATCGGAAATGCTAATTACAATAGCGGTTGGGGTTGTTCGTGAGCAGATTATAATAATGATGGCTATGCGGATTTAATAGTTGCAGCAGCAAATAATTTCGGAGTAGTAAATCATTCAAGTCGCTTCTTTCAAAACAATGGAAATAGTACATTCTCAAGAATTGACACAACACTTTTTACAACACAATTAGCACCTTATACAATTCCTACCTGGTCGGATTATGATCTGGACGGTGACATAGATTTGTTTATCGGAAGCGGGCCCGCTAATGGTAACTTAGCACGTGATTACTTGTTTAATAATCTATTGGAAGAAAGCGGTATTCCTTACTTTGCAAGAATTGACACAGGCATTATCGGAACAGACCTTGTTGATGGTCAGGTTTGGAACTGGGTTGATTATGATAATGACGGGGATATGGATGCATATTTAACAAATTACCGATCAGCAACACCAAATAACTTATACCGCAATGAAGGCAACCAATATTTTATTAAAACAACAGAACAGCAAGTTGGAACTATTGTTTCAGATCTTGGTCAGGGACTCGCAAACATCTGGGGAGATTTTGATAATGACGGAGATCTTGATTGCATTGTAACAAATGATAATGCTCCTGATAAGTATTACAGAAATAATAATGACGGAACTTTCACAAGCATTGCTGGTATAGAATCAATTTTGGGTAACGGACCTCAATATGGAATTACAGCTGGTGATTACAACAATGATGGTTTTCTTGATTTATATATCCCCGGTACAAATACAACAAAGGGATTGTACAGAAACGATTCGCAGAACGGAAATTCCTGGATAAATATTAAATGTACTGGTATAGGCGGTTCAACAGGTTCTAATTATTCTGCGATTGGGACAAAAGTAAAAGCCAAAGCAACAATAAACGGAAATGCAGTTTGGCAGATGAGAGAAATATCATCACAGAATAGTTTTAATGCTATGAATATGCTCAATGTGCATTTCGGTTTTGGAGATGCCTTAATAATAGATTCTCTTATAATTGAATGGACAAGAGGAATAAATGACATTTACACAAAAGTTGAAGTAAATAAATTTTACGAGGCTGTAGAAGGACAATCATTAGTGACAGGAGTAAAAGATGAAGATGTGCCGGTTGCTCAATCATTCATACTCGAACAGAACTATCCTAATCCATTTAATCCTGTTACACAGATAAGCTATTCAATACCATTTGAAAGTTTTGTAACCCTCTCAGTCTTCAACTCGCTTGGTCAGAAAGTAAAAGTACTCATTCAGGAGAACAAACCCACGGGACAACACTCAGTTATTTTTGATGCCGGCGAATTGCCAAGTGGAGTATATTTCTATCAGCTTGGCGTAGAGAATTTTATCCAAACAAAGAAAATCCTTCTGATTAAATAAACTCCAGTGTTACGATAAAAATCACTATTGGTGAGAATGCGAAACTAAAATTTAAAAAAATAATTGTCACATTGAGCTTGACGAGATGTGATGATGCGAATTTGGTGAAACCGCAGTATAATCTTCTGCGGTTTTTTTATTTTTACACCATACAAAATATTTTGTAGTATTAAATGAAAAATGATACAAGGAAAAATAATTTTCATTTCGATAGGATAAAAAATGATTTAACAGAAAGCAGAATAAACTGGAAGGTTGGTTTGTTAATGATACCGGTTGCATTTCTTACTTATCTTTTTCACGAATTTGGGCATTGGATTGTCGGGGAGCTGTTAGGAAATAAAATGCTCTTAAGTTTAAATAATGTCGCACCACTTACAGGAAACTACATTCACAAAACCGACAGCTTGTATGTTCTTACAGGCGGACCGGCATTTACAATTCTACAGGCAATTATTTTTTTGATAATAATTGAAAAAACAGAATCTGTTTATGCTTACACTGCTGTCTTCTTTGCAGGGTTTATCCGTTTATTTTCAATTCTATTCGGAGGATTTAACCTGCAGGACGAGGCTAAAATATCTGCAATACTTAATATAGGAACGTATACTGTAGCTGCAATAGTACTGTTGATATTATCTCTCATTATATGGAGAAGCAGTTATTTGTTAAAACTAAACCCTAAAGCTATTGGTTATTTTACGGTTCTTAGCGTAATTAGTAGTCTTTTGGTAATTGGGACAGATAAATTGATAAAGTAACCCCAACTTTATTTATTAATCAGCATTCCAATTAAATGATCAAGTGGCTGGATTTTTACTCTTACCTTTTAATACCAAAAAGTTTCCAATAGTAATCAGTATTACACCGATTATTGCGTAAGTATCCCACAAGTAACCCTCAAACAATGTAGATAATATCAATGCGACTATAGGAAAAACAAGTGTTACATATGCAGATTTGTCTGCTCCAATTCTGCCAAGGAGAGTCAGGTAACTCGTAAAGGCAATTATCGATCCGAATATGGCCAAGTACATAAGCGAGCCAATGTAAGACAAGGAAATATTAAAATTAAAAGACTTACCTGTTATCAAAGCTAATAACAACATTAGCAAGGAACCATAGAGCATTCCAAAAGCATTAGTTTGAATAACCGGGAGTTTGTTCTTTTGATTATATGCAGAAGTAATGTTTCCAAACGAAGCTATCACTACACTGATTCCCGCAACAAGTAAAGCTGCTGACTCTGCACTTGAAAATTTGAAACCGAACAGTACATCCTTGAAAACCAATATAATACCTATAAATCCGATAAGTGAACTCAGCAGAACATTTAACCTGATTTTGGATTTAAGGAATATAGCTCCATTTATAATGTTAAAGAAAACTATTGTTGAGTATAAAACAGCAACTAATCCACTCTCAAGATCGGTTTCTGCTATATAAACCAGCCAGTAATTTACACCAAATAATAATAAACCCTGTAATGCTATATAGAAATGCTGTTTTATAGAATATCTTAGATTCAATCCCGTCAGTCTGCAGTATGCAAACAGAATTATTGCTGCTAATAAAAATCTATAAAACACCGAGACTAATGGATCAACAACACCAAGCTGATACTTAATTGCCAGCCAGGTAGACCCCCATATCAGCGCCGGAATCAAAAACAGAATAAAATTTTTCATATTGGTTTCTAACTTTTATTATTCATCCTGAATGATGTTTAATAATATAATTAAAGCAAGTAACAATTTGCCTCAATAATATAAAGTGAAAATAAGCTAATAATGTGTAGTTACAACTTGCTAAATTTTTATCATTTCTTTGTTTTCTTTAGAAAGAATTAAACGAGCAATTTAAGTTTTACCCTAAAGAAACCATTAAAATTTCTGTTGGTGAAAAAGGAAAGCTGGTGTTTAACAAATAAGTGGAATCCTGAATTTATTTCAGGATCTGCATTTGATTTGGGTGCGAAACTTGATTAAGTAAATTAATAAAACCTCAGGAAAATCTTCTGCGGTTTTTTATTTTTAATTGTTCTTTCCTTTGCATTATTTGAAAAATTTGATAAAAATTGTTTATGTATTAGGCCACCATGTGATCCTTTTTTAATTTAATTTTACGTTGGAGTTGCTACTTCTTCTAAAACATTTTCGTGTTGCATCAAGAGATCAACCCCCAGTATTTTCCATTGCAATTATTTGTAAAAGGGTTCTGATTTTTACAGTAGAATTTCCAGACAAATAATAGTTAGCAGTAATATTCATTTAAAATCAAAAAGTTATGAGAAACATTTTAGTAACTGGAGGAACGGGTACTCTAGGAAAAGTTGTGGTTAACAAATTAGTTGGTCAGAATTATAAAGTAAGTGTTTTAAGTTCAAAGGAAAATATTAAGCTTCCTAATGGAATCGAATTGTTCACAGGAAATCTAGAAACCGGTGATGGATTACACAAAGCAATTAAAGATGCTGAAGTTATAATTCATTGTGCCAGCAATTCAAAAAATTTCCGGGGCGTTGATATAATTGGCACAAAAAATTTACTAAAAGCAATAAGTAATGAAATACATCATTTGATATATATTTCTATTGTCGGAATAGATAAAAGTGATTTTCCTTATTATGTGGCTAAATTAGAAGTAGAAGAAATGATTCAAAAATCTAGAATTCCCCACTCTATACAGCGAACAACACAATTTCATAACCTAGTATTATTTCTTATAAAATCTTTTAGAATGGAGAACTCTTCAAGTATTTCTGTTCCAGCGGGAATGAAATTTCAAACAATTGATGTAAGAGATGTAGCAGAAAAATTGGTCAGTTTGGTTCGAGTAAATCCTAGAGGGAAATTACCAGCACTAGGAGGTCCTCAAGTATTAGATATAGAAGATATGACGAAAATATATTTGAAGAGTATAAAAAAAGAGGACATAAAAATAAACCCTCAGCAAATTGAAAACGAGTTATTCAATGTGTTCAAAACAGGAATAAATTTGTGTCCCCAAAATGTTAGAGGAAAAATTACTTGGGAAAATTTTCTTTATAACAAGGCAACCGTCAATAAAATTACTAATAACTAGCAAATCAATCCAACCGTTTTGCTTGGTTCTGATTCGGTTTGTAAACGTAAATTTTGAAAGTCCGTTTTTTATAAAGCTATTTTATTAATTATTGGTTTCAGATTTTAATAGTGATAAATAATTAATAGTTAAAACAGCTTCCCTTTGTTTTCTTTGGAAAGAATTCGTTACTTTGATGCAGAAATTACTTTACAATCCATAAATTAGCAAAGGTGAATATGATGGAAAGGAAAACTATAATTGTTCAATTAACCAGCATTGTCATACTTCTGTTTGTTCTGATGATTGGATGCAAAGAGAAATCTGCAACGACTGAAGAACTATCACAAATGAATAAGGACTTTGCAAAAGCCTTAAATGACAAAGATGCTGAAGCTGCTTCTTTACTATATGCAGAGGATGCTTCTTTGCTGCCCCCAAATGAATCTATTGTCACCGGTAGAGAAAATATTAAGAAATACTGGCAGGATCTGCTTGATATTGGAACTACTGAGGTTTCTGTTTCTACAATTTCGACAGGAAGCGATGGTGATTTGGGATATGAGATCGGACGTTTTCAATTAAGTTATCCCGGACCGGATGGAAAAATGATAGTCGAAAAAGGTAAATACACCGAATTATTAAAACGTATGCCAGATGGGAAATGGATCTCAATTTATGGGATGTGGAATTCAGATCCTTTACTATAAGGATAACAAATTCCAATTAAATGTTTTATCGGAAGTCACGCTTGACCCGTTACTTTCTTTGAGTAAATTGATAAAAATTGAGTGCTCATAGTTTGTCTGTATAATAATAAGCAGTAACATCCTTAAATGTATTTTGAAATCATTTGACGCCTTATTAGATTTTCCTCTTCAAATCTCTCCTTTTTTCTAAGTCAGAGATGAAGATATAGTTTTTAAAAGGTTACTTTAAAGCAAGTCGCATAATAATGCGGCTATTTTTTTAGGAGTGCTCTTCTTTATAATATCATTCAATTAATCATATTTCCCGGAAATTTCAGAAATGAAAAAATTCTTAAAGGTTTTGAAATGGTTTGCAATAACCTTAGTATCAATCATTGTTCTGTTTATAGTTTATGCTCTTGTCCGACCTGAATCAAAATTTGATGCACCATATCCTGAAATCACTGCGAGTAATGATTCAACATTAATTGCACGGGGTAAATATCTTGTTTATGGTCCTGCACATTGTGCATATTGCCACGCACCTGCAAGCGAATTCCAGCGCGTTGAAGCAGGTGAAATAGTAACATTAATCGGAGGAAACATTTTTGTTCTTCCGGTAGGAAAGATTCATGTTCCGAATATAACTTTAGATGAATCCACTGGAATTGGGTCATTTAAAGATGGTGAGCTTGCAAGAACTCTGAGATACGGAGTGAAAAGAAATGGACACGCTCTCCTGGATTTTATGCCTTTCTATGATATAAGTGATAGGGATCTTACTGCTATAATTTCTTACTTGCGTTCTGAACCTGCAGTAAATATTCCTGTTCCTGAAAACGAATGGAACTTTATGGGAAGGATTGTAGATACTTTAGGTATGTTTAAACCAAGCGGTGATGGAACTGTTCCTCCTTCACCTGCACCAGATTCAACTGTTGAATATGGTAAATATCTTGCAGGCAGTGTTGCAAATTGCAGAGGATGCCACACTAAGCGTGATTTGATGACAGGCGGTTATATCGGAACTGATTATACAGGTCAAATGACATTTGAAGTTCTTAATGAAAATGCACAACCAATTCCGGGTAAACATTTTGTTAGTCCTAACCTTACTCCCGACAAAGAAACGGGAAGAATTGCTTATTGGACGCAGGATGCTTTTGTTAAAAGATTCCAGGCGGGGAGAGTTATTCAGGGTTCACCAATGCCATGGGGTGCATTCAGCAGAATGAATGAAGAAGATCTTGCAACACTTTATAAATTTCTGCATACGCTTCAACCGGTTCACTCGCAAACACCAGCCGGAGTTCAGAAAGGAGACTCGGAGTAGGTTAATGCGTGGATGAAAATATATTTTCAGAATTTAAATGAAATAAATCTTTAGTCTCCTCCAACAGAACAGATTTTCCCTGGGTTGTAATTATTAGAGAATATACATACATTGTGTATGTATGTAAAATAAAATTAAGAAATGAGAAAAACAAAAGAAGATGCCCTTGTTACTAAAAAACAAATTATTGAAGAATCTGTAAAGCTTTTTCTTCAAAAGGGTTTCTTGGTTACAACATTAGATGAAATAGCACAACAGGTTAATGTAACACGTGGTGCAATCTATCATCATTTTAAGGACAAACTGGACATTGTTAATGAACTCATTGAAACTGAGCATTTAAATCTAAAAGGACTGTTGCAGAAAATATTTAATGAAAATATTGCTCCGCTTGATAAGATTGAGAAAGTGATAGAAGGAGTTGTGAACAATTTCTTTGATAATAAATCGTTTCAGGATTTCATTGAATTAACCTGGTTTAAAATTGAATATTCACAACTGACAAGACTTAGAAGTTCAAAAGCTGAGTTAACAGGTTTTTTTATCGAAAATTTTAATCGAGTTGTTATCGAAGCTCAAAGGAATGGAGTAATTAAGAAAGATGTAAATGCCTCTCACGTTACAATTACAATTATCAATATGATAAATGGTATGTACAGATTATTTTTTATTCTTCCCGAACAGTTTAACACCAAGAAAGAAACGATGTCCTTTTTTACCAGCTATTTAAATCTTATAAAAATATAAAATGCAAGGGTCAGAAGTTTTATGAAAAACAAAATATTACATAAAGTTATTATTATTCTCTTGGCCCCGTTCTTTATGATCGGAGCTTTTTGTCAAACAAAACTCATTATGAATAATAACCCAATTTCTATCCTGCTGGATATAAGTACACAGAGACCCGTTTTGAGACTAATGATAAATGATACAGGTCCTTATAGATTTATTTTTGATACCGGCTCATCAACAAATGTTATTGATCAGGAATTAGCAAACAAGTTAGGTCTGGAGGTAATTGGAGAAGATCCTCTGCAAACGCCGGGATCAGATAATAAACTTATGTCTAAAAGGGTATTGATATCAAAGGTAACAATATCTGGCATTGAACTGGCGGAAGAAGTTGTAATGAACACCGTCGCTATTAGAAATTTATTATCGGTAGATGGCGTTTTGTGTCCGAATGCATTCGTAGATTACCTGATAACAATAGACTACTCGAACTCGGATCTGATTTTAAGCTCTGATGAACTGAATGCTGCGGGATACCTCATTTTTAAAGATTTGAAAATAACAATTGATAATAAAAATAATTTAATAAGATTTGAAAAATCATCTTCTACAACTGGAAATGAAGACAGAGAAGAATATTCGGGGGCGCAAAATGATTACACTGGTTGGTATGGAGATCACGCAAGAAAAATATTCATAGAAAATGGAGAGATGTATTTGCAGAGGGGAGGTGCTTCAAAGCTTAAATTGGTAAAGATCAGTAAAGATAAGTTTGAAATGGTCTTTGATATGCCGGTTAAAAATGAATTGCCTGCTGTAAATTTTGAAAGAGACGAAACAAATCAGGTAATCGGATTAAAATTTTTATTTGAAGACGGGAGAGAGGACTTTGTACAGAAAGACAAATAAATAAAAACTTCCAATCCGACAGTCTTCATTAAAACTTACCCCCTTTCCATAAAAGAGAAATGGAGTCGAAATGATGATGGAATTTATTTGCTTTGCTTTCTTCTTATTATACTCTGGATAAAAATCATCTGCCTCGGAGTTGTAATACTTAGCTATACTGCCATTGTTTCCTTTGGCAAGAATGATGAAGTTTACAATAAAAATATACCGAGTACCAAACCCTGTTCACTTCGTCAGCTTTATCAACCTTTGTCTATGGTAAGGGATTGGATGTATTTGATTAAACCAGGATTGATTTTAATGGTGTTCTATTATGAAATTTCTTTTACTCGTTGCATTAATATTTTCTAACTTAAGCGTCTTTTGTCAGAAAGTTATCAACTTTGAAACAAAAACTGAAGGTCAAATATTTCTTATAGCTGAAATTGCAATTCCCAAAATAAATCCCGGCTACACATTATGGCTTCCAGTGGACGGAAGTATAAAAGGATTGATTGTTTTTACACATACGCGAAGAGATACTGTTAATAGTGATTCTCTCATAAATTATGCACTTCAAAACCACCTTGCGGTACTCTATGCGACAACAGACAACAGGCTTGAGTTCTTCTTTGATAAAAATAAAATGCACGAGATAGAAGGTTATATAAATGATGTTATTAAAAAACATAATATCCCTAAGGAAAACTTACTTTTCTGCGGAATGTCACTGGAGGGGACACATGCATTGAGGCTTACTATGTTTGCAAATACAAGTGATTCTTAGTTCAAATTGAAACCAAAAGCAGTTGTACTCTGCGATTCGCCACTAGATATGGTCAGGTTTTATAAAGAAATGGTAAAAGCTAAAAAATTAAACTTTACACCAATAATCGGAAATGAGGGCACATGGGTTTCGGGCTATCTTGAGGCAAATCTCGGAGGAACACCTAAAGAAAATTTTCAGGCTTATGTAAATTATTCTCCTTATTGTTATTCTGATGATACAACAAAAAATTTTCTGCAATTCAAAGATATTGCAATTCGTGCTTACACTGAACCGGATGTTAATTGGTGGATTGATACAAGAAGAAAAGATTATTACTCAATGAATGCAATTGATGAGGCTGCATTAATAAATGAATTAAAAATTGCAGGGAATGAGAACGCTCAGCTTATAATTACAACTGATAAGGGTTACTTACCTGATGGCACAAGGCATCCTCATAGCTGAAGCATTATCGATGAAAGAGAGATGATTGACTGGTTTTTAAATTTGATCCGATGATTAATTAACCCGAGTAAAGTCCCTCAATACCTTATAATTTTGTTACGTAGGTACCTGCCTCTGCCACGGTACGATTGTGACAGCCTTAAAAAATTAAACCTTCCCGTTGTTTTCTTTGGAAGGAATGAGGAAGTTGAGTGATGTAATTTTAATTTCTGTAAAAATATTCTGGGTAATGAATTTTTATTTCGTTTTGGCAGTGTTTCCATACTAATTCTATATGTTACAGTAATTATACTTTCGGTGTTACTTTATTTAATTCTTAAAAGTGTCAATAAGAATCTCGCTTTGATTGCGATGGTTTTCAGAATAGGCGAAGCACTTCTGGGAGTCACTACTGTACTTATCAGTTATATTTTATTGGGTCTATTGAATAACCAGTTTAATGCAACGTCTATTGCTAATGACCAGTTGAAGATTTTGGTTACTGCATTATTGGATGCACGAACTACCGGACTATATCTAGTCCTCTTACTTGTCGGACTGGGTGGAACACTATTCTTTTATTTATTCTATAAAGCCCTTTATATACCGAAAATACTTTCCATTTGGGGTATGTTCACTTATTTATCAATGCTCATTCTGTCATTAATAAGTATCCTGCTTCCTGACCTTCCTGATATGATAGAAAGCATTCTGTTTGGGTTAGGTACTTTATTTGAGTTAACAATAGGAATTTGGCTTTTGTTTAAAGGTATAAATATTCAACAAATAAGTTATAATAATGTAGAACTAAGATGAAAGCAATTCTATGCACTAAATATGGTCCTCCAGAAGTTCTCCAACTAAAAGAGGTTGAAAAACCTGTTCCCAAGGAAAATGAAGTGCTTATAAAAATTTATGCAACTACCTGCCATATAGGTGATGTAAGAGTCAGAAGTTTTGACGTTCCTTTTCTATATAAAATTCCTTTCCGACTTTATCTTGGACTACTAAAACCTAAAAGACCTATACTAGGAATCGAGTTAGCAGGAGAGATTGAGTCCATTGGTAAAAATGTAGAACAATTTGAAGTGGGTGATAAAGTTTTTGCTTGCACCGGTTTTGTGTTCGGAGCTTATGCGCAGCTCAGATGTCTGGCTGAAGACTCGGGAAATATAAAATATGGTATGGTGACGTTAAAACCATCCAATATGACTTATGAAGAAGCCGCAGCAGGTATTACTACAGGTGGTATTACCGCTCTTATGGGTCTTAGAAAAGGAAAAATCAGAAGCGGTCACAAGGTTATGGTTTTTGGAGCCTCAGGAAGCGTAGGCACTTATGCAGTGCAACTCACCAAGTATTTTGGAGCCGAGGTTGCGGGTGTATGTAGCAAAGATAATATTGAAATGGTAAAATCGCTGGGTGCTGACAAAATAATTGATTATACACAAGAAGAATTATCGAAATTCGGCAAAGACTATGACATTGTTTATGATGCAGTAGATAAACTCAGATCATCACGAGGTAAAAAACTGCTCGCCGACCAGGGGATTTTTGTTAAAGTAGGTACAGATCAGAAGAATGTAAGTATTAAAGATTTTTATTTTCTTAAAGAGCTTGTAGAAGAAGGAAAATTAAAAGCAGTCATTGACAGAATTTATCCTCTGGAACAGATTGTTGATGCTCATAGGTATGTTGAAAAAGGACATAAAAAGGGACATGTGGTAATTAGGATTAACCATAAGGATAAAGCATGAAAAGGTTGTACGGTCAACTTTGTTACCTATTAGTTCAGGCTATGGGATGAAAATTTTGAATAAAAAATTTTTAATTCTTATGGGCAGAAGATGAACACAAAAGAGATTTTAGTTTTTAAAGCCTTTGTTAAAGCGATAAATGAAGCCGACATAGCAGAGCTTGAGAAGTTAATGTCAGAAGATCATATTTTTATTGATTCTGTGGGTAGAAAAGAAGAAGGACGTGAGAAAATGATTGCAGGGTGGAAGACCTATTTCGATATGTTTCCTGATTTTAAGATTGAAATTGAAAATATCATCCGGGAACAAGAAATAGTTGGAGCTTTTGGAACATACAATAGCAGGCGAGGACTTGTTCCTGAAAATATAATTAAAATGCCTGCAGCATGGAGAGCAATTATCAGAGACGACAAAGTAAAATTATGGCAAGTCTATGCAGACTGGAGAGAAGGAATTAAAATAATCGAAGAAGATCAAAAGTCTGGCTAAAGCTTGTGCTGATAATTGCTAATTAGATAATCATATACTTTCCCCTGATATTTTCAAACTCCCCGTTACTTCCATTGAGAAGAATGATGAAGTTTCATAAAAAGGGCGGGTTAATTACTCGCCCTTACATTTTACTTCAGCAGCAGCATCTTCTTTGCATCAGCAAAAGAACCAGCTCGTAATTTGTAAAAGTAAATTCCACTAGATAGTTCGGAAGCATTAAAATTTACTTCATAAATGCCTGAATCTTTCTCATCGTTAACAAGCGTTGCTATTTCATTTCCCAGAACATCAAATACTTTTAATTGAACCTGCGATAATTGAGGAACCGAGTATTCAATTTTTGTAACCGGATTAAAAGGATTAGGATAGTTCTGTTCAAGAACAAAAGTTTTTAAATCATTAGGGGACTCTACTGAACTTGGTGAAAGTTGATTATACCATAATCCATCATTTGTTGCTACCCAGAGTTTACCATTATAAACATATAGTTGCATCAGGTAATAGAACTGGTGATCCATAAAACTCCAGCTTTCTCCCGTATCGTCAGTATACCATATAAAAAAATCATTTACATTCGATCTTGTATATCCGGCAAAAATACGATTTTCAAACTTTGCAAAGCTTACAACATCCATCGATATTGTAGGAATACCAACTGAATCAAAACTATTACCTTCATCAAAACTTCTGTATATGCCTTCCCTGTGTCCTGAGAACACAATATCATTTGCAACAAAAATAGTATTGGGAGTGGTGAATGAACCCCGGGGTGTTTGAATTCTTTTTTCAATCCATCCTGTAGATCCTTTTTCCCTTTGATAATAATATCCGCTCGCCCCGGCGCTTACCAACAAGTTATTATTTGTAACAGCAATATCATTAATTGTCCATGCATAATTTGAGGGAAGATTCTGATTATAAGATTGCCAGTTATTGGTGTTATCAATTAAATAATATATCCCACCGCCGTCGCTTCCATAAAAGATTGTATCTCCTGATGAGACAAATTTCCTGGCATATAAGGCAAATCCGTTTAATCCTATATTGAATGATTGCCAGGTGCTGCCATTGTTTGTACTGACGTAAACACCAGATCCATAAGTGCCGGCAAAGATTTTATCTTCGAACTTGTATAATGCGGTGATATCAATGGCTTGACCTTTTGGTAAAAATACTTCCCATGAAATTCCTCCGTCCTCACTTCTGTAAAGAGAATCTCCGCCAACGAAGATATCATTGCCATCAAAGATAGCTGAATATATCAATGAAGATCTTACTGCTTCAACTTTTTCCCATTGACAGAACAGTTGAAGTTGAAATAAAAAAGCAAACAATTGTAGTTTATATATAATTTTTATAAGCATACTTAAAAAAATTCTTAATAGTTGAAAAAAGTCTGGCAATTATATGTTAATTCTATGAAGTAAGCAAAGGTTAAATTCGGTGATTCTGTTGTATGTTAAATATTAGTTATAACTATTTTTGCACAAATAATTGGAGGCGACATATCAAGGATTTTTGAGTTTTCTTTGTTTTCATTAGAAAGAATTGGGAAGCTTAGCGCATGATTAATTTTTGTTTGAATTTTCTCCTCCGAAATAAATAACATAAATATCCATTAAATAAAGGAAATTAAGATGGAAAGGAAAACTACATTTGTACAACTGACTGGTATTGTAATACTCCTACTAGTTGCAATGCTTGGATGCAAAGAATATACTGAAACAGCAACTCCTGAAGAACTTTCTCAGATGAATAAGGATTTTGCAAAAGCTTTAAATGACAAAGATGCTGAGGCTGCATCATTACTATATACTGAAGATGCCTTCCTGCTGCCTCCGAATGAGCCTATTGTTACTGGAAGAGAAAATATTAAGAAATATTGGCAGGGTGCTCTCGATGCTGGAATAACCAATGTTTCTGTTTCTACTATTTCTACGGGAAGCAACGGTGATTTGGGATATGAAATTGGACGATTTGAACTGAGTGTTCCCGGGCCAGATGGAAATATGATTGTGGACAAAGGTAAATATACTGAAATATTAAAACGCACGGCTAATGGGAAGTGGATGGCTATTTATGGAATGTGGAATTCAGATTTTCCCTTATCAGAGTAATAAAATTAAATATTTCTTAAGTGTCACACTGAGCAGTCATCCTGAGCTTGTGGAAGGACAAAGCGTGACTTTTTATTCTACCCCCCGCTGTTTTATTTGGAAATAAGAAATGTTTATAAAAATTAAAAAACCATTATAACTGATTATGAAAACTCTATCCTACCGACACGAATGGAAAAACATTTTTAGGAAATCCATATATGCCGGAGCGCGGTAAAAAGTCTATCGCATTAAATAATACTGAAAGAAGAATTAATAAAGCCAGGTAAACAAAAAATGTAATTACAATTTCCTTTACACTTTCGGGCTGTTGTTTTTTAAAAAGTAATCTAACAGGAAACGTAATTAGACTTGAAAGAAATTTCGGAATAGGGAAAAGGAATGGAGCCTGCCGTTTATAATTTTCATACTCTGCAGGAAATTTTTGTTTCATTTTTATTTCTTCAAGTAAAGCAACGCAAATTATCACCAGAGAAGTTATTAACCACGGAAGGCTGCTGGGCATTTCATAAGTTAGTTTGAAATGTATTAAAGAAGAATTGCGAATTAAGTAAATCAATAAACCATAGCTCCAGATGATCCAACCTAAATATTGAGGGTGACGTAAAAACCTATAAATCCAGAAAGTTGCTACACCTATTTTATTGAATCTTGCAAACATCCAGGCCTGAGTGCCAACTATAAAAATTAATATTCCACTTGCCATGATGATATACGGGATAACCGTAGAGATATCAATTTTAAGTAAAGCAGGCAAGTAGACTACTATCATATATGGTAAATAGGCAATGTCTCCCAATCTTAAAATATCGTATGAAATATCAAGTATCGGCATCCAGACAATACGCATTGCACCTAATCCGGCAAGGAAAAACATGTTAAACGAAAAGTGACCGAAAACTGGAAGAAAAATTGCAATCGCCCCTGCCGAAACAAGACCACTTTTTT
>JARRKK010000028.1:0-15436 GCA_037388105.1 Ignavibacteriaceae bacterium
CAAATACAAAACTCTTATATCATTAACCATTAATTTTCAAAACCAGTAGGGTCATATCATCGTGTAGAGGCTCTTCCCCCCGATATGAATTTGCATTGCTTACAAGATGATTGATTATTTCCTGGGACGGAAGTTTGGAACGTTCAATAAGCTGTTCCTCAATTAAATTAGTGTCGTACATTTGACCTCCGGTATTCTGAAGTTCTGTTACGCCGTCAGTCATAAGCACAACAATATCACCGGGAGCTAATGAAAATTCTTTCTCTTCATAGTCAGATACAACGAAAGTACCAAGTGGAATTCCCTTTAAACTGATGTGTTCTATTCTTTTGGTTTCTGTTTTATACAATAAAGCCGCCGGAATACCTGCACCGGAGATTTTCAATGTGTTTCCTGAGATTCTTCCAAAAGCGAGAGTCATAAAAAGTTTTGGCAGTTTCAGACTTTTGATAGTAGAAGAAGCATGCCGAAGAAAATCCGATATGGACATATTTGCAGCGTATTCAGTGAAAAGAATTTTTACTCCCATCACCATTGCGCTGGCTTTAGCGCCGTGACCTGTTGCATCTCCGATTGCAAAAGTTAGTGTATTATTATCTCCATAAACATAGTCACAGTAGTCTCCTCCTACTTCCGTTGCAGTGCTCATATGAAAAGCAACATCAATCTTTCCAGGTGACGGAGCTTTTTCCGGAAGCATTGAAAGTTGAAGTTTTTTTACCGATTCAAGCTCCTCGCTTTTACGTTTATTTTCTACTTCTAATAAATGCTGGCTGGTTTGCAGCTGCTTGGATTTTAAAAATGCATCACGGATATTAAATTCTATTCCATAGCTTGCACTCATCCCGAATATATTTATGACTATAAAAAATATTGACGGCTGAGTAGATAAACCATCAGGCATGGCTATATTAAACATCAGAACAATGTAAATGATTATGAAGATCCAGGTAAAAATTGTCGAGTATAAAAATCTTACCCGCGACAAAGTGTGGATAAAAATTATGAAACCTGTTATGGCTATTGATGGATTGTACCATCCGCTTTCATGGTAAGTAATTGCTGTTTTCATAATTGTAATTGCAACAACAGTTAACCCAAAAAGAAGAAGCGGCTGGAAATGTTGCCTGACTGACCTAGATAGAAGCAGAATGACAGTTGCGATCATAAAGCTGCCACCTGCAATTCTCCAGGGGAGCAAAATATACGGGTCATCGACCAGGAATTTTTTATCCAGCATTAGACCCACAAATATGAATGTAATGCTGCCCAGAGATAATCCGATGCGTACAATTTTTACGGACCGGTCAGCATATTCTTTTATAAATTCCTTTTCAAGGAGCTTATCATAAAAAGATAGTGTTATCGGATTGAATGAATTTTGTTTTAGCATTAAGGTAAAATAATATTTTATGCGGGCTAATATATCTGGTAAAGAAATAAACAGAAAATAAATTATATAGGTTCGATAAATATCAAATGAATTATTTTTTACCGTCGAAGAATTATAGCAATTTGTTTGGTAAAATAATAAAGCAAAAAGATTTTGTTTGGCGAATTAGTGAAATTTTGTTCTGTGATTTAGTTATTTTTCATTATACACTTCGGGATTCATTTCCTTAAACTCGTTAATTATCTCCACTAATTTTTCATCCATATCATACACCTCCACTAAACTGCTCATAAAATCATCTTTCCATAATCCAACTTCACGTAATAATATTTTATAAATTCTTTTTAATAAATTACCTGCAAAACTTACACGCTGCCATATAAAACCGTATTCTTTTAATTTCCATTGGGCGTTTTCTCCATGAATAATTTCACTTCTGAGATCATAAAGATCGTATATCCACCAAGACGTAATTGACCATTTTTGAAGTTGCTTTTTATTTCTTTCACTATAAATTTCCCTTTCAACATATGTCGGGTTATGATCATTAATATATCTTTGAATTGATTTTACAAAATCAAGTTTATTTTCAAAATCCAATAAGACTTCAAATGCCATAACGAGTGTCAATAGCCTATGCTCATTAGTTATCATCTCGCCGAATGTTACAGTGTGATAAATTAACTCTAACGAGTGTAGAATTCTCTTTACATTTTTATTCGATTCTTTTAATTCTAAGCTTTTTGCTAACGCTTTGCTAAGGTCTGTAGGTCTATAAGGAAATAATGAAGATTCTACATATAAAGGCTTCAGAACTTTAAATAGGCTATAATTAGTATATGCTTTATTCCAGACAGTCATCCCTTCCTCATTCTTTACAAAACCCTGTAAATGAACAAGAAATGGATCAGAAGTAGTTGAAGTAAAACCAATTTCAAATATAGAGGAGAAAGCCAAAATATGGGCTACTGACTGAATCTCTATCTTCTGATTTTCCGATAGCATATCCTGACCGATTTTGAAATCCTGAGGCGAAATTATTATAACTTGACATAATTGTTCCCCATGAGATTTCAATTCTTTTTGACGTTTAAATTCAAAGTATCTGCCAAAAAATTTTCTTAGTTGTTCCAATGCCTCCTTATCATTGATCATTTTTTCCGCTTCCTTATAAAACGGCCAGATTTCATATTGACCTAAACTGAATTTTTCTTCTATTGGCGCATATGGCATAAAAGCTATTTGAAAGGTTTTTTTCTTCATATTTATATCAATCCTTTTCAGATAATACCACAACCAAGTAATAGGTATAAATTTCTTTCTTTACCAACTTGCTAATTCCATAGGGTATTCACTATTCGATGAATTAACTTCTATCAAAACCAGAACAGCTTCAAATAACAAAAACAGCATTGAGAATGGGCGAGCATTATAATTCAAAATTTATATCATGTTTAATTTTCTGTTAAGCAATTTCTTCTCCGCTTCCGATTCAGTTAACTGCAATGCTTTTGTAAAATTTATTTTAGCTTCTTCAGGCTGGTTGTTCTTCAGATATAATTCACCAATAACAGAGTGATACAAATAATAATTGTTTAGCTTATCCTGTTCCGGTAGCTTACGGATTTCATTTGCAATCCCCGCTTCAAGATGATATTCTGAAACTTTATCTCCTGCAGCAGAAAGCTCAAGGTGATAAACCGCTTGGTTAATCATCATCTTATCCCAGAGTGTTCTGTCCTGCTCTTCTAACAATTTAATGCTTCCATGTTCATCAAGCCTTGCAGGGGTTCTTGCCGCATGAAAAAGCATTAGAGAAAGCAATGCATGCGCTTCAGGTTTTGCTGTAACCGGATGTTCTGTTATTAATCCGGTTAAATAAATAGCTTCCCTCATCAATTCATCTCTAATTAACTTGTTTCCTGAAGAATTGTAGCCTTCATTAAAGAGCAGGTAGAGTGTAGATAATACATTTGCCAATCTTCTTTCTGCTTCTTTGCCAGTGGGAATTTCAAATGCAATTGTCCATGAATTAAGTTTTATTTTTGCCCTGGTAAGTCTTTTTGCAATTGTTTCTTCATTTGTTAAAAAGGCTTTTGAGATTTCTTTTACACTGAATCCACAGAGATGTTTGAGAGCAAGTGCTACCTGTGTCTCACCGGGAAGATCGGGATGACAGCAGGTGAAAATCATTCTAAGCTGTCCGTCTTTAATTTCATTCTCTGAAAAGAATTCATTCATTGAATGGCTCAAAGACCATTCAGATTTAAATAAAACGGAAATCTCCGAAGAGTATTTTTCTTTGAGGTTGCTTTGTCTGAGCAAATCGATTGCCCTGTTTTTTGAAGATTGATACAGCCACGCTGCGGGATTTTCAGGTATTCCTGAGTAAGGCCATTGCTGTAAAGCCTTCAGCAAAGTATCCTGAACAACATCTTCAACAAGCTCAATATTCTTTACCCCGAATATTTTTGTAAGTACGGAGGTGATCTTCCCTGATTCTCTTCTGAATAAATTATCTATAAACGATTGATATTCCTGCTTTTCTGAAGCAGCCGGGTTCATAATTTTTATTAATTATTAGAAATATTCGTGCTGAATTAAAACTTAATTAAAATTGAAAAGAATTATTCAGACAGACAAATTTTATATCAGATAATAAAATTAATTTAAAATAAAAAGACGGACTGTAATGTCCGTCTATCTTTTACCAGGTTATTCGGAATGATCTCCGATTACATTTTCATTACTTTTCTAATCTCAACAGCTCCGCCATATTCAAAGCCCGGACACTGTTTGGCAATTTCTGCTGCATGGTTATAATCTTTTGCATTTATAATAAAATACCCGCCTACAAGTTCTTTCGCTTCGGGGAATGGACCATCGGTAACGACAATCTTGCTTCCGTTTTTAGTAACAATTTTTCCGCCTTTCTCGAGAGGCTCTCCATCGACATAAATATCCTGCTTTGTTAAATCCTGAATCCATTTATACCATTTTTGCATATTCTGCTGAATTTCATCGGGCGATAATTTTAACGATTCATAATCTCCCCCTTTGAAAATGAACATATACTTTTCCATAACTAACTCCTTTTATTTGTTATTAATAAATATGGTTTCATAATAATGACGATCGAGAATATAAGAAATGGACAACCTAAATCTTCATTTTAGAGTCCAATTAATCAATATTTTATGAAATTGATAAATGTTGTTTTTCCTAAACCATTTCCACCCAGGATTAGGTTTGCCATATTTATAAATATGAATTAATAGCCCAATCCATTCGGGTAAAGTGAAAAATCCTTCGGGTGAACATAATTTAAGGTCGGTAAAAAAGCTTATTCATAATACGGAAATTGAATTAGCTAGTACGAAGTTTACAAAAATAGATTAATTGTTAGATTTACTCGTCTCTCTTTTTAAAAGAATACATTTCCCACTGAAAGAGCAACAACTCAGTAACAAGTGTAATACTCTTTCTTGACAAGACTATCTGCAAGCAGTCAGTCTCAGTCTGACCGAGTTACTGAGTCCCTGTTATCTCTGAAAATGATATAAATCACACATTTCAGTACTTCCCCATCGAGAAGAACTTTAACTCGGTTCTATCCCATCGGTAAAAACGATTTCACAAACTATCCGGATTATTTTGGGGCTGTCAATTTTAATAAATATGGAGATAAATAAAATGAAAAATTTATTAATTGCAGTTTTTGTAACACTAATCAGTTTTCAATTATCTGCACAGGATATTTCTTTCACAAATAGGGGAAATTATAAACTCAACCGATTTTATATCGATCTGCTTAGCAAAGCAGCTACATTAAATGGCGACTGGGGACTTTTCGGCGGATTGAGTGCTGGATATAATATCAACAATAATATTAGCGTTGGATTGGTTGCATACGGCTTGATTCCTGACAAAATAGGTAGTTCATATATCAATCAGGATGGAAAGGACGAGCTTCATCTGGGTTATGGCGGTGTTGAGGCTGCATATAAATATAACCTCTCCGATAATTTTTATTTAACAGGGATGATGATGATTGGTGCAGGGCGTGCCGATTATGAGAACTTAGGTGGTCACGATTATTTCTTTATAACCGAACCGGGAGCTTCCATTAATTACCGGATCACCGATTGGTTTGGATTAGGTTATTCGCTTAGCTATAGACTTGCATCCGGTGTTAACTATGCTGATTTCTCTAACGCAAGCTTTAGCGGCTGGTCTATGGATCTCGATTTCAAATTCGGATTTTAACTTTTGATGATAGAGTTACGCTACATTGTAATAAACATGGAGACAAAAAAATGAAACGATTATTTGTGATTTTATTTCTTTTTGTTACTTCTGCATTGTTTGCCCAATCGGAAGAACCAAAAGGCAGTATAAAGGGAAAAGTTTTGGATATACAAACCAAAACACCATTAATAGGTGTAAATATCTTTGTTAAAAACACTCAAACGGGCACAACTACAGATCAGAATGGAAATTACATTATATCGAATGTTCCCGTTGGATTAATAAATTTAGTGTTCAGCTACATCGGTTATGAATCAGTTACTAAAACGGATTTAAATGTAAAACCGGATAGAACATTATTCCTGAACATAGAGATGAATCCATCTGTAATAGCACTTGAGGATGTTGTTGTTACAAACGGTTACTTTTCTGAACTGGAAAACAAACCGGTGAGCACAGTTAATTTTTCTTCGGAAGAGATTAGACGTTCGCCGGGGACAGCCGGCGATGTTAGCAGGATACTTTTTACTCTTCCATCAATTGCAAAAGTTAACGACCAGAGAAATAGTCTGATTGTAAGGGGCGGTACTGCAGTTGAAAACAGTTTTTATCTCGACAATATTGAAATTCCCAACATCAATCACTTCCCCGTTGAGGGCTCTTCAGACGGACCGATCGGAATACTTAATGCCGATTTTATAAATGATGTTAATTTTCATTCCGGCGGATTCTCTCCTGTTTATGGCGACAGGTTATCATCAATTATGGAAATATCTTACCGTGAAGGTGATAAAACCAGGTTCTCACCGCAGGTCAATTTAAGTCTTGCCGGTGCCGGTGGTGCTGTTGAGGGTTCAATCGGATCCAAATTGAATTATCTTTTTTCATTCAACAGGAGTTACCTCGATCTGCTTGTTAACCAGATTGAAGAAGGGGCACCTCTTCCAAAGTACGGAGATGTGCAGGGGAAAATAGTTTATGATATTGATAATAATAATAAACTTACAATGCTTGATGTACTTTCGATAGATGAAATTTATTTGAATGAAGATAAAGCAGTTGAAAACGATGCTAATATGTACGGAAGGACAGATGGAATTACAAATACGGTCGGTACAAACTGGCAGCATATCTGGAGCGATAGGGGATTCTCCAATACTTCTCTCGCTTATACTTATACAAAGTATGACAGGGATTACAGTAAAACTGTTTCCCGGCAGCAGTTTTATACAAATAATACTAAAGAAAATACTCTGCGTTTCAGGAATGTTAATTATCTTAAGTTAAATAACACTAACAGTATAGAGTTTGGTGGAGACCTTTCAGGAATGTTTACAAACTTTGATACTTTCTATGGCGAATATGAAGATCTGTATGGCAACATTACTCAGCCGTTATATGTTGATCAGAAGATAAGCGGATACAAATTTGGTGTTTTTGGCGTACATCACCAGAACCTCCTGGAAAACCTCAAGCTGGATTATGGCGCAAGAGTGGATTACTTTACATACAATCAAAATCTGAACTTATCTCCACGGGCAACATTAACCTACCAGTTAACTCCGAGGACTTCTTTCTCAGTCAGCTCAGGATTGTTTCATCAGAACATCCCTAATAATATCCTTGTGCAGAGTGCAGATTTTAAATCATTGAAAACTCCATCTGTTGTTCATTACATCGCAGGAGTAAGTCAAAATTTATGGGATGCTACAAGATTAAGTGTTGAAGTTTATTATAAAGACTATTATAACTTCCCGATTAATCCTGAACAACCGACTATGTTTTTGTTCGATCAGACACAGGTGTTTGGAATTTTCTGGAGCAACGCTAACCTGGAAGACAACGGCAGAGCTAATGCAAAAGGAATTGAAGTAATCCTTCAGAAAAAATTAGCGGAAGATTTTTACGGGCTGGTGAGCGGTTCGTTATCAAATTCAAGTTACCAGGATTATTTCGGCAACACACACGACAGAATTTACGATAACCGCTTCAACTTCAACATTGAGGGTGGTTATATTCCCAGTAATGATTGGGAATTTAAGGTCCGATGGGTTTATTCGGGAGGTGCTCCATATACACCCTTTGATTATGAAGCATCAAAAGAAGCAGGTGTAGGCATTTGGGATCTCAGCAGAACAAACTCCGAAAGGTTACCGGATTATCATTCTATGAACATAAGGATTGATAAGAGATTTTATTTCAGCACTTCAAGTCTGCTGCTGTATCTAAGTGTATGGAATGTTTATAACAGGGAGAATGTTGCATTCTATTACTGGAATGAAATAACAAATGAAATTGATTCTCAAACTCAGTGGAGTACCCTGCCGGTGATTGGTGTTGAGTATGAGTTTTAGTAAAAAAGTGTCACACTAAATTTATTTCAGGGTTTTCTTAATATACTACTCAGATTCCGAAACAAACCTGCCTGAAGGCGAGGCAGGTTCGGAATGACAAGTGACAATTCAAGCAACTTTATTTTTCCGGGTATCACTTCTGTACTGAGCAGGAGTGACACCCGTGGATTTTTTAAACGCAGAATAAAATGCAGATTTAGAACTGAATCCTGCTTCAAACCCAAGGCCCAGTATACTGAGTTTATTCCCGGAGTCGTTTTCGATTAATCTCTTAACTTCTTCAACCCGGTGAGCATTTACGTAATCGTAAAAATTTTGGTTTAGCTTTCTATTTATTATCTCAGATAGGTTGTGGGTGGAAACTTTTATCATCGATGCAAGTTCGGATAGGTTTAAGTCATTTTTCAGATATGGTTTTTCGTTTTTCATAATGTCGTTCAGTTTGTTAATTGCATCTGTAGCCGATTGATCGGTTAAACCGGATTTTTTGTAGGATCCGTTTCTATCCTTTGGTTGTTTTGAAGGCATTTCGTCTTCTGTTATTAATACAACCTCCGGCTGACGCAAGCTTCGATACCCGATTAAAAATATGAATACTGCCATCCCTATATATATAAGAATGTTTGCTCTTATTGCTTCCCCGTAAATAAAATTGGTAGCATAAGCCAGAATAACAATCATCCATATGGCAGCTGTTCCGACCACCAGGTACATTAGCCACCTTAGGTTGATTTTTTCAATATTTGAAAAAGTTTCCTTTATCCTTTTATTGTATTTAATTGCAATTCGTACAGTAAGAAAAGTATAAATCACACCAGAGACAGGAATAAGGGTTCCAATCAAAGCAAAATGCCATGGTACAACATTATCAGGAATCATAAGGTTTTCATAAAATGATTGCGGCTGGAAGTAGAAAAAGAAAAGTCCGTAAATATGCGTAAGTACAAAGGGAATATAATTAAGAAAATATACTGGCTTAAAAACTTTTTCATTTCTTGTTAATATCAAGACGTAAATAAATATATTGGGCCCATACAGGTAGGGAAATGTATTACTCAATGCCATTAACTGAGGAACCTTCAAAATATCTCCGGTTGCAAATAAAATACTCACTACAAGATCCATTGCAAATAAAAACATCGTTATTGCAAGCACCTTGTTTGCTAATCGGTTTTCTTTCTTGCGGAATAATACAACGGATAGCTGCACTGCCTGGGCAGCACCAATTATCAGGATGTAAATTATTATTTGTTTAAACTGAAGCACAAAGAACCGGTCGAATTTAGAAATTCAATATAAATTTGAACGAGATTAATTTTTAGCAACTATGAAATATAAAGAAAAAAAGAAATGATGGATTTATTGATTATACTTTCCATCTGCTAATTCTGTTGGGAAGGATCTGGGTGTGGTATATAATCTATATCGGGAACTACTTTTTAGCTCTCTCTGCATTTCTTTTTTGAATTTCTTCCTGACTAACGTCTTCAACATGAGTTGCCATCCACCAGTTAACTCCGTCTCCGTCTTTTACTCCTGCATTCCGGTCACCGTAAAACTGGTCGGCAGGTTTCATAACAGATATAGCATCTTTTTCAATTGCACGCTTATAGACTGCGTCTGTGTCTTCCACATAAATATACAGCATGGCATTCTGTGGTTGGTGATTTTCAGTGGCCTTTCCCATCATAATTACAGAATCACTGATAGTAACTTCTGCATGGTTTATTGTACCATCCGGCATTTCCATCTTTTCTCGTTCAACAGCGCCAAAAACATATTTCAGAAATTCTATGGTTTTTGAACAATCTTTAACTATCAGGTAAGGCGATACTCGCGGATAATTTTCGGGGATCGGTTTTATTGACATGATTCCTCCTACTAATTTTTTGTAACAAGGGTATGTTCTTAAAAACTACTTTTACTATTAATATTAAATATTCTTAAAAATCATTCAGTAGTCAATATTGTTTTTTTAGTTAGTTTCTTAACCATACAAACTGCACTTTCCGAACAGAGAGTACTGTATTCATATGTCTGCTTTATTGAATTAGGGACAAGTTCGCGAGCTATTTTCTGGAACCCCAGTTTATGAAAAAACCCTTCGGCTGTTTCTGTTAGAAGGTATATATTATTAACGTTCATTTTATTAATCTTTGAAATCAACTCATTGTAAAGCGCCTGTCCAAAACCTTTATTTTGATAATCCTTATCTACAGCTAAAGATCTGAGGAGTGCTGCATCTCCATACAATTCCGCTCCGATTGTACCTATTATATTTCCCCCAACTTCAAGTACAAGAAAATTTAAAAAATGTTTATCAACATCAACAAATGGAAGGGATGAACTTTTGAGCAACGATTTAATCGTTATTAAATCATTCGTTATTGTTTCCCGAATAATAATTTGAGATGTGTCTGATTCCACAGTGTTTAACTAGTTATTGTTATGAAACTTTTACTAAAATATTTAGCAACCTTCTCTTTTATATTTTCTTTTGGGGCGTTCTTTTTCCAGAATTGGTTTTCCTCCAAAGTAAGTGCTCGTTTTGTAAATCCTTTCAATTTCTTTTTCAGTAAAATTACTGTTCTTCTTTAAATCCGGGAATAGTATTTTATTAATCCATTCATCCATTCCTCCAATGAGAACATAGATCTGTTCTTTACTGTTATTAATTACCGGTTTAATTTTTTTAATTGAATAGGAACCAGTTTTATTATAAATAATAACTGCCGATTTATGATCAATTAATGAAGTTGGTAATTCTGTTCCTGACATACTTAATGCAAAAGGGATATGATATTCATCAAATTCATTTTTTAATCTAATATCAAAGAGCTGAAAGTCATCTCTTTTATCCATTATCCATTTTGCTATCTCGTGAACATCGATAACTTTAACAGATTTTCCTTCGATCTCAAACTCCTCGTTTGTACTTACGGGCTGTAATGTGATTTTATAGGGACTGCCTGCAATGGCTGCTAGTAACGCAAATACAATTGCAATTAAAGCCAATTTAATTTTTATTGATTTATTTCTATTATCCATTTTTTCCACGCTTCAATCTACTTGTGTAGAATATTTCTTCTCAATTGCTTCAGCGCCTGAAAATCCGGCAATTGCTAACACAACTATGAATAACATTACAACACCATGAGGAAGGTTCAACAATTGCGGAATAGTTACTTGTCCTGCAGAAGTAGAGTATAGAAAATCATAAAGGTAAGAGACTGTTTCGCCGAATACAAAAATTCCAAAAAATATTCCCATCAATGCAAACAATCCATCAATTCTTCCCGTTGATGCGGATACCAAACATGTACCCGGGCATAATCCACCCGTTACAAATCCAACACCGAATATCAATCCTCCTAAAAGTTGAGGAAGAATGTAAGTCGGGTTTACGTAAACAAGTGTTAGATCGAGAAAACCAATCCAGGAAAGCCAGTATAATCCAAGCATTGCAGTTATAATAGCAGTGAACATTACTTTAAATACTGTGAGATCTTTAAAATAAAATTGAGCAGCTAATTTTGCTGAATTACCTAATCCTCCTTGCTCAAGGAAGAAGCCAAATCCAATACCAAGAACAAGTGCAATTATCAGACTGAAATCCTGACTGAAAAAATGGAGTTGATAAAATGGTGCATTCATGTCCACTCCCTCCTAACAAAGTAAGCAAAAGCATACGCGCCTAAAAAGAGAGCAATCATGAATATCCAGCTTCCTAAACTCATAAGCGCACCCCCGGTTAAAGCCTGCCCGCTGGTACAGCCCCGCGCCATTTTTGCAGCAAACCCCATCAGCGTCCCTCCAATAAAGGCGAATACTAATCGTCTTTTTGAAGAAATTCTAGGTCCTCTTTCAACAGATCTTTTTATTCTTCCCGCAAAAGTGCCTGAGATAAAGCCACCAATTACAACACCAACAAGTTCAAACACAAGCCAATCTTTTAAAGGGTTTCGCTCACCATTTCCATTATATGATGAGTACATTTCATTTTGAGCAGCAAATTCTGAGTCAACAGCATTTACCCCTGCCGTAAGCATCGAAGTAAATCCTCCGGAAGCTCCCAAACCCCTGCCCATAATAACAAAAGCTAATAACAATACGATTCCCAACCCAATTCCAGCCAGATAAGGATTCAGATAAGGTTGTACCGTTTTTTGTCTGCTTACTCTATGAGCGCTGATAAACGGTATATGCTTTGTTATTGTAGTCATTTGACTTCTCTACTTTTATTGTATTTTTATTAGTTGCTGATTTTTACCGGTTCGGTAACCGGAAGTGTATCATCTTTCGTCCATTCCTCAAATGATCCATCGTAAAAACGGGTATTATAACCAAGATATTTTGCAGTAAAGTAATCTAAAGATGCCCAGATACCAGTATTGCAGTATACAACAACTGTTGATCCTGGTTTGACTCCGGATTCTAAAAACAATTTTTCCAAATCTTTTTTGTCTTTAAATTTATACGGAGGATCCTCGATTGTAATCTCAAGAAACGGAATGCTGACAGCACCGGTAATATGCCCGAACTTTTTTATGAAATCTTCTTTTTCCGAACCATCATAAAATTCTTCGGGTCTGCTATCAATTAGCACAACTTCAGGATTTCTCAAATTTTCATTTATCCAATTAACATCCACCATTACCTGTTCATTTATTTTTACTGCTATTTGGCTTTTTGATGGTTTGGTGAGATCACTGCTAATTATACGATCTTCTTCAAGCCATTTTGCAAACCCACCATCTAAAATGGAAGTTTGCTCAGCTAAACCGATGTAATCGAACGTTAGATAAACCCGGGTTGCAACTGTCAGCCAATCTTCACTGTAATAAAGTATGATCCGGGAATCATCTTTAATTCCTATTGATCTCACAACATCGTTAAGCTCCTCAAGAGATGGAATTTCGTGGTTAAGATCTTCTGTGGGTTGTTTAAAGATATCCATTATAGGGAAGAGTCTGGATCCGGGAATATGCATCTTATTAAATTCATCTTTATTACCAATGTACAGGACTATTATTGCTGGATCATTAAGATTTTCAGCTAACCATTCTGTGGTAACTAGCATTGATTCCTTTATTTCACCCTTAGGTGACTCTGCAGATGCATCAATCGAAAGAAAAAATGAAAAAAATAAGACGAAGGATATTAATTCTTTTCTCATAATCAGTCTCTTCCTTAAGTTTTTCCTAATTATAAATGAAAGAAAAAATTCTACTTGTTTATTTTGCAAGTGTCCTGCCATTGATCGACTGAATCGTTCAAATCTTTTAACAACGAGAGTAAAACTTTTCTATGACCCGGTTTAATGTTTTCAAAAATTTCCCTTTCAGATTCAAATACATTTGCCCATGATTTAAGGAATATTTTCTCTCCTTTAGGGGTTAGAGTTATCCTTCGAATTCTTAAATCTTTGTCATCCTGTTTCCGTTCAATAAATTTCTTTCTCTCTAATTGGTCTACAATTCTTGTAATTGTGCTGATAGTTAAATGCATTTGCTCAGCTAGTTTCTTCATTGTCAGTGCCTTCTGAAAATAAAGGGTCTCCAGCACATAACACTGACTTACTGAAATTCCAAAAGATGTAACTTCATTTCTATCACGGAACTGGTATTTTTTTATTAAGCCTATTATACTGTTATGGAATTCTTCTACGTCTTTTCGGATTGAAACATTTTTCATTAATAAAATATTTTAGTTGTAAGATACAAGTATAATACAATCTTTAAATTATTTAATCAAGAGATAAACGGTTATTAAGTATTTTCGGTTAGAATAGAAGGAGAGCGATATTATTCGTATGGTGAATGGAAGAAAAAGTTAAATTGTGGTAGTGTATAAACAGAATTTATCTCTACCCAAAAGGTTCAATTAACATATACCCCCCGAAATAAACCACAATCCCATTAAGGCTGGAATATCCAGAAGATATGATGATGCAATCCCAAAGATCACACCCCAAAATAATCTTTTACTTTCTATCTTTTTATACAAAATCCGGAGTAAAGAGTACCAAATAATAATCCGTCCTAAAAACGTAACTGTAAAATAAACACTTATAATTTCTTCTCTGCCCGCATTAAAAAAATATAAGATGGCAAATCCAATTATTAAACCTGCAACAAGTCGGATCAATGATGCTAAAAATGGATTGCAATAATTTTCGTTTGTGTTGAATATTTTGAAGAAAAAGAAATATCCAGTATACTTGATGATACTAAATATCAATAATCCAGACAGTTCCATTATTTAGTAAATGTTTTTTGATAATAATTCGTAATAAGTATTATTCTGTTTTTCGGTTTTTGATTTTGAACAAAATAAGCCCGCTTATGCTGATTAGAAGTAAATATACTGTTATATAACACCACTCAGCGGGTCCTGAATGACCTACAGACTCAATAGAAAAGGTTTTTTCAAACCATATAAAAAGAGGATTGCTTAATATTGTAATAATCAATGCCAGGGGAATGCAAATTATGATTAGCACAACTATTATTATTAATAATTTAACACGCGCCCTAAGTTTCATACTTAAAACATATTCGCTTAACTATTAATAATAGAGAACAAAAGAGTTACGCATTATATGTTAGTGAAATCTTTTTTATGAATTGAATAAATTATACGATCTTAAAACTTAATGTTGAATAAATAATTTTCCCTAAAATAGGCTTACTTTTTGAAACCTATCCTCTCAAGTAACTTAATAGAACTTTTATTATTGGGATTCACATTTGATTCAATACTATGCAGTTTTATTTGCTGAATCCAAACTATACTAAAGTGTTTACAGTTTCAGTCATATATCCATTCCTTCAATATTCCCATTTGAGTTCATATCCAATTTCCGCTCTGAATGTTCCGGTATCATTTTCCAAAATCCAAAATAACCAATAAGTTCATTTGATCTTTTCACATCAATCCCCAGGTTATGCCGTTTTCATTTTTAAAATCCTCCCAAACATGCTGTATCCATTTTTCTGCATCGTTATTTGATTCTATTCTGTGAATGTCCAAATATTTCAATACTTCATCATCTGAGCGGATGCGATACATATCTTTTGAATCATTCAATGAAATCTTCCTAAATAGAAGTCTTTTAGATTCTAATTCAAGAAATTCCTTAAATATATTTTTATCTATTTCAATCCTCATGCTCAGTTATATTGGACTCTATAGTCCTTTGATTAATTCTTAATTATTTTAAAAGAGAACCGTAACGACCCACAGCTAAATACTAAATGCAATTAACGAAATAATAACATGTGCGATTATTCCTGTTACAATAGACAATGGACGCTGCTGTTCTGGTAAAAGTGGTAATATCTTTCTAAATATTAAAACTCCGAGTGGTATATATAGTACTACTCCTGAAATAGTTCCGGGTGAGTAGGTTACTGTTAAGACACTTGCTAAGAGATGGATG
>JARRKK010000029.1:0-16303 GCA_037388105.1 Ignavibacteriaceae bacterium
GTTGAGCATAGCCAGCATAAACTTCCTGTAAAAGGCGGTATAAGATACAGTACCGCAGTTACTCAGGATGAAGTAATGGCTCTTGCCGCTTTAATGACGTATAAATGTGCAGTTGTTGATGTTCCATTTGGGGGAGCAAAGGGCGGAGTTCAGATTAGTCCAAGAAAATTCAGCGAACTTGAACTTGAAACTATAACACGCAGATACACGTCCGAGTTAATAAGAAAGAATTTTATAGGACCGGGCGTTGATGTTCCTGCACCAGATTACGGTACCAGCAGCCGGGAGATGGCATGGATTGCAGATACTTACGCAGCATTTAATCCAGGTCAGATTGATGCAGCCGGATGTGTTACAGGAAAGCCTATCAGTCAGGGTGGAATTAGAGGTAGAACCGCTGCTACAGGTAAGGGTGTATATTTCGGTATTAGAGAAGCAGTTAGTACTAAAGAGGATATGAAAAAACTTGGTTTACAATCGGATTGGAGGGAAAGAAAGTTGTAATCCAGGGATTGGGAAACGTTGGTTATTACACTGCAAAATTCTTCCAGGAGGCCGGAGAAAAAGCAAAGAATATTAAAAACACAACTGATGCATTGGAAATTAAATGTGATATTTTAATTCCGGCAGCGCTTGAAAATCAAATAAATATAAATAACGCATCAAATATAAAAGCAAAGATAATTGGCGAAGCGGCAAATGGTCCGGTAACTCCAGAGGCAGAAGAAATATTATTAAAGAAAGGAGTAATGATTATTCCTGATCTTTTTTTGAATGCGGGAGGTGTTACAGTCTCTTATTTTGAGTGGCTCAAAAATTTATCCCACGTTCGGTTTGGTAGAATGGGTAAACGTTACGATGAACTGGTTGCCACCACCTTGGTAGATTCGATTGAAAAATCAGTTGGGAAATTTCTGGATCCAAAATCTAAACGCATAATTCTTCACGGTGCTGACGAAGAAGACCTGGTTAATTCCGGATTGGAAGAAACAATGATTCATGCTTATAACGAAATACGAGAAACCTGGAAAAAGAATAAGAAAATACACGATCTTCGGACTGCGGCATTTGTTGTGGCAATTAATAAAATAGCCGACTCGTATATTGCTTTAGGAATTTTCCCTTAAGATCGGAATTATTTAAGTACGAACTTTACCGGTATCATAACTTTCACTTTAACAGGCTTTCCTCGCTGTTTACCGGGGCTAAATTTAGTTGCGAGTACCGCATTCAGAGCTGATTCACCTAATCCTCCACCAATATCTCTTGCTATTCTTGCATCAATTACGTTTCCCTCTTTATCAATTACAGCTTCAATAATTACCGTACCATAAATCCCAGCTAACCTGGCAATTTCTTTGTAATCAACTTTCTTTTGTATCGCGGCAATTCCGCCAATTGGCTCAGGCATTTCTTCAACCCAAAGGAATGGTACGTTCTCATCAACAATTCTTGGTATATCGGGTGGTGGTGGTAACACCTCATCTTCTACAATTTCTATGTCATCAAGTTCAATTTCGTCTATAAGATCGTTATTTGAAGCTTCGAGAATTTTTGGTGTTACCGGTGGTTTTGGGGGTTTTGGTTTTTGTACCGTGTTTAATATTTCTTCGATTTTTATAAGTTCTTGTGGTTCAATGACTTCAACTGGTTGCTTACTTTCTATTGGTGAGAACTTGAATGCGGCGATTAACAGTGTGATCGCAATTATTAAACTTAATTTCAAGTTCCGACTGTACCGCGCCTTTAAATCGACTTTAAAATGTTTGATAAGCGGCATTGTAACCTCCTCCAAAGATATTGATTATAGAAGGTTAACTCCGTCGCAGTAAAATTGTTCCCCGTTTCCCCAAAATAATTGCTTTTCTAGTGAATTATTCTACAATCCACCACCAAATACTTCAGCAAGTTCAATATCGTAGCCATTTGGATCTTTAATATAAATCGAGGAAGATTTCTCCCATTTTATTGGACCACCATAAAAAATTTCAACACCCATATCCGTGCATTTCTGAACTACTTCCTCAAAATTCTCTATGTGAAATCCGAAGTGATGGAAACCTTTTACCTCGTAACCTTGAAATTCCGGAGTCTCATAAAGACAGAGTTTAACTTTTTCGTTGCCAATTATTTTAGAATTATCTTCAGGTTGATCTTTTAATACTTCAAAGCCGAAAAGATTACTATAGAAATTTACAGTATCTTCCAAATTGATCACTTCCATGTTCACATGATCAATTCCTTTTACTTTTAGTTGCATAATTCACTCCCAATGTTTTTATAATACTTGTTTGACACTATGATTACAATTTTATTTATTTACTGCTATTATTCTTTGAAGAAGTTTAATAAAAATCATCAATGAATCCATGAAAAAAATCCTCATCCATCTAATCTGATTCCAAGGTCAGTGTAAAATTTAGCATTAATTTTGTAAATATTAGTTTAATATTTCTCTGCTTACTTTTCTCCAAAGGGCCAGGTTGCAGCGGGATTACTACCAATGCTCTCTGTAGCAACCCTGTGAATATCAAATCCATTTCGCAATGGCACAAGAAGGGAATCAACAAGCGAATTCTTTATACCAATTGTTAATTCGCAATGTTCGTTCTTTAATTGATAAGTTGAGTACATTTCTGAATATCCCCATTTATTTAAGTAGTGTATATGGTTTCGTAAGTCACTGTGAAAAAAGAACAAATCCGGTTGTATTGTCATTGTATATTCATAATGATGTTTACCCATATTATATATGGCTCTTGGTATTGTTCCGTTATTTGCAATATAGGGTTCTGTAAGCCCAAAAAAATCTAATATAGTAATGTCCTTTAGCTCATATCCAATAATTCCAATCCCTTCCGGTGCAATTACTGATCCTGGTGCTAAATAAGGTTGTAACAATCTGGCCGCATCAACATAACATATTCCGGCTGGCCACTTATCACTTTTAAAAAAGCTTATTGGCCAAACCGTCCATAGAATAAATATGAGTATAACGAAAACAGAGGTAGTTGACAGAAAATTTATTTGTTTTAATGAAAGCCATTTTTGATGTTGTAAAAATTTACTAAGAGAAATACCACTTAAAATAGTGACAATAGGAAGATATGGCGTTAGCAATCTGTTAAATGGCATCCAGTCACCACTATTGAGCAATGTTGTGGATATACCCGCTATGATTATAGATATAGCAACAAACATTTTAAATGAAATTCGAGTCAATAATAACTTTATTCCCAGCAAAGCTGGAAGAATTAATACCGGAGCTGACAAGAACCACTTGGCAATATAAAATGAACCGGCGGTTAAGCGAGGTAATAGGATATAAAAGTAGCTTAATGATTGAAAGTGAAGAGACTTAGCTCTTACGCTGTTTGGAATGAAATCATTAAAGACTATGTAGCGCCATAAACCTGTAAGTACAATACCAGCAATTATTACAACAACAAAGGGAATTGATTGTTTTTTATTTCCAAATCCGAAGCAGTGTACTCCCCCAATTATTAGCATCAATATTATTAACGCTTCGGGTCTGGTTAAAAAAAGGAGGAGCCCAATCAAACCGAATAAAATTTTGTGGCTAGGAGATTTATGATACCAATCTGATACAAGATAAATTAGAACTAATAGCAGTGAATACAACCCTGTCTCCAGACCCATCATGATTGATGCATAAAAACTATGGTTCGTTACAAATATTACAAGTAGAAGTAGTAATAAACCAGAGGGCAAATTGTTTTTACGAAGTTCAAGCCATAGGAGTATTATAATAGATATGCCACATAGATACCCTAATACCCTTAATCCCAAATCAGGTGAGATCTTCAGGGAGGATATCAGGGCCAGAATGAGTGTCCAGGTTAAACTTGTTGTTGCTTCTACTGACTGACCTTGATTAAATACATAGCCATACCCATTTGTGAGGTTATAAACATAACGGAGATAAATATATGCATCATCAATTATTTCAGGCCAGTCAACACTAATCAGAAAGGAAAAAGTTAAAAGACAGAATAAAAGAGTAGGTTTTGAATATCTTGATGTTGCAGATGCTTCGGAAGACATATTTGCTAATATTTAAAAATTTAGGGCAATCAATTTAGTACCATCAAACGCATCCTGATTTTCGAATTATTTATGCTATGGGTATACAATGTTATTCATGAAATATTATCAATCCGTAGTGACCGACATTATAATCTTTGTTAAACTTATAAACTGATATCACTATTTTATATTCTTCATTTTGAAGTGGTTTAACGGTGACCGTGGCAACATCATCATTCTCTGCATCTTCAACTATTTTTTTCCATTCGCCTCTGCTTTGTTTATATACTGTAAGATCGATATCATTAATTCTGTAATCACCAAATGCGGCAATACCATACGTCCATCCTTCGAATAAATTTCTGTAAGTATCTTTTTCTGTAAATATTAAGTCGTACTCCATTCGTACAATTTCATAATTATCACGTTCAATATCTTTAACAAGCGGTTCTGCCCTGGCTAGTATTGGTTCCATCGATGTGCCCTTTTCGTTATCGAGATAAGAATAATCCTGCTGTGCTATTGTGGTGTAACACAGTAATAGCGTAACTATTCCTATGCGAAGTAATAACTTCATCACTAATCCTCCTTTAAAGATGTTATAGATAAATAACTTTAGGGGATTAAAAGCTTAAACCCATCCTCGTAGTTTTACCGCTTCTGCCACTCTTGCCACTCCTACTATCATCGCTGCTAACCGGGGATGAACCGATTTCTCCTCAATTGCTTTTTGAACCGTATGGTATGCTTTCGTAATTTTTTTATCTAATTGCTGATATACTTCAGACTCTTCCCAAAAGTAGGATGATTTGTCCTGCACCATTTCGAAGTAAGAAACTGTTACACCTCCTGCACTTGCAAGTATATCGGGAATTACATGCACACCGTTATTGTAAAGGATAAGATCAGCTTCTGGTGTTGTAGGGCCATTGGCAAGTTCGCAAATTACCCTTGCTTTTATTCTATCAGCATTATCAATGTGTATGGCATTTTCTAAAGCTGCGGGATACAGCACCTCAACGTTTAATTCTAATAGTTCTTCGTGCGAAATTTGCTCACCCTCGGGAAAATTAAGTACGCTACCCTCAGTCAGTTTATATTTTACCAATTGTTCGGAATTGAATCCTGTCTTGTTGTAAATTGCTCCACGCGAATCGCTTACTGCCACAAGTTTTCCTCCTCCTAACATTTCATGATGCAGCAAAGCTGCACGCTGTCCTGCATTTCCAAATCCCTGAATTGCAAATTCCTTTTTTGGATTAAACCCATGTGTTTTACATGCTTCTCTAACGGAAATTACGCCACCTCGTGCAGTTGCATCCCTTCTACCTTGTGTTCCCCCAATTTGAATAGGTTTATCTGTAAACACTCCCGGGCTATGTTTCTTTTTAATAGTTTCATATTCATCCATCATCCATGCCATCGTTTGAGGATTGGTATAAACATCGGGCGCTGGTATATCTATATCAACACCGAGAAAAGGAGATATGGTACTAACGTATTTTCGTGATAATCTTTCAAGCTCTAAATCAGACATTGATTTAGGGTCACATTTAACACCTCCTTTACCGCCACCAAGAGGAAGATCAACAACAGCAGTTTTCCATGTCATCCAGCACGCTAACGCTCTTATTGTATCAATTGTTTCATCAGGATGAAACCTGATTCCACCTTTTGCAGGACCTCTTGATGTATTATACTGAATTCTATAAGCCTGAAATATTTCTGTTCTACCGTTATCCATTTTTACGGGTAAAGAAAAACTGGTTTCCAGTTGGGGTAACGATAATAGTATAGTCGTTGCTTCATCTAATTTTAAAAGATTTGATGCGTCCAATATTTGTTGCTGTGCTATTTTAAATGAGTTGTAAGATCCCATGTTAACTTTCCCTCTTCTTGGAATTTACTTCTGTATCCGATTTTTGATTTAGGTTCGGATTTGATAAGTCTAAAATTATTCTATACCAACAATTTTTACACACTAAAATTCTATCAACACCTAACAATATTTTTTGCCAGGGAGATAACTTGCTACCGCAATGCGGACAATTATCTGGTGCCGCGGGATTATTTTTAATCTCTGGTTTTTTCAAAACTTTTGTTTGGTTTCATGATAATGCCTTGATTTTTATGACCGTTCATTTTCAGTAATAAAGGATTGTCAAAATGTAAATGTTTAGTGAATGTCTTTTGCGAATGAGGTTTAATATTAAGCAGCCAATCCCAATTTATAAATCCTTTATTATATAATGAATTCACTGTAAAATAAGCGACCATAAAAGATGTTAAGTTTTGGAAGAAGTGAGAACCTTGTGAGGGTTCAACAACCATATCTTTAAAATTAGTTTCAACAATCGCTTTTGCACCAGCAATTTGTTCCCACGTTACGGGAATTCCAAGCCAGGGATCTAATGAACCCCATCTACCTGTGCCGATAAGTAAATAAGGGCTATTTTTCTTCATAAGCTCGCTATTGAATGATGCAACTTCTGCAGCAACCTCTCTGCTTTTTGAACGTTCGAACAAATGGTAATCAACCAATACAATGTCTTTAATATCGTTAATGATTCCATTGCCCATTACCTGGTTACTCCGGCAAATAAGCTTCTTATCTTTTAAGTCTTCTATATTAAACTGCTCATCTTCGAGACTAACTACAAGTGGTCTAAGTTGAAGTAATCCAAACTCTTTCTTTTTACCATTTGTAGATTTCATATTTACGGCAAATTCAATTTCAACCGGAGTTCCCATTCCCCACGTTCCCATATCTAGTAGAAGTTCAATGATATTGGGAAGAGGGAATATCTTATTTCTTAATATCGGACTGAATGTGACAACCCTCGAACCTATCCTTGATAACCCATCGTAAATCGCATCGTTATCAGCTATATAAGTTGATCCAACATAGTTTAATGCACCATCCTCCTCTGCGATATCTAATCCATAACTTTTAACCAACATATCGTGAGTAATATTTCCAAAATCTGTGTTCTCATCCAACTGTAATGCAAAGAAATTTATCTGACTATTGTTCAATGATTCCTCAACGGAATAGAACTGTACTATGTCATCAGGATACTTTGGATTAAAGCGAACTGTATTTCCGCCTTCAACAACAGTTTTTCCCAACCCCAGCGCAACCGAAACTACACCATCAGAAGATTCATGAGGAGGAAGAGGATAAAAATTAAATGACTTTGCTACCCCGCTAAAATCCGGATAGAATCGGTTTTTATGGATCTGACCAACCATCTTTTGAATAATGACTGCCATTTTTTCTTCTTCAGTTCTGTAAGAAGTTACCTTTATGTAATTCCTTGCATTCTGATAAAAAGTGGAAGCGTAAACTCTTTTAATAGCTGTAAGAAGATCATTCAATCTAATTAACGGATTTGAACTGTTATTTGGAATCATGTACGTTTCATAAACTCCTGCAAAGGGATGATATTGTGAATCTTCGAGTAAGCTGGATGAACGTACAGCAAGTGGTGTTTTAATTAAATCCAAAAAGCCGGCAAGCTCACCTAAAATATCTTCCGGAAATTTTTGAGCATTTAGAAATTTATCTGTTATTTCCTGGTCATTTTTACAGTTTACAACAATTTCTCTCAAATCGTTCAAATTTAGAAATTCATCAAACACATCCGTTCCTACAATTATTCCCGGCGGAACATAAATACGGACATCCTCTAATTGATCAACAATTCCATAGTTATTAATTAATGTATTTACAAATCCTAATCCTCTCGCTTTGCCTCCCAAAGACCCTCCGCCAACCCTTGCCAGACTGCTCTGAGTGTCAAATGTTTCTTTATTGAAGTCTGCAATTATTCCTCGCTGTCGTAACAATCTATAATTATGAAGAGATACAATTAGATCTTGTCTTAATGCTTCGTCGTTTGGATAATCAGATATTTTTCTAGGTCTTAGCTGATGTGCCAACCAGAACTCTGTTCTTGCTTTAAGCCAATTTGAAAAGTGATTTCTTTCTCCATGGTAACGAATACTTTCCAGGGGAACTGTTTTCAAACAATCTTCGAGCGACTGTAAATCGCTTGCTCTTCCCATTTCGTCGCCCTCTACGTTTCTGAATATGAAATCACCAAAACTAAACTGTTTGTTCAGGAATTGTCGGAACTCAGTCAGTAGTGTAGGAGAATTCTTTAATAGAAAAGAAGCCTTAACTTTGGTTGCAATCTCTTCATTTTCAATATTATCTGAAGTAAGAAGAATAGGTATATCGTGATGATATTTTTTTACTTCCGTTGCAAATTTAAACCCTGCCATACTATCTAATTTGTTATTTCGAGGAAACGCAATGTCCGATATTATTCCAAGTACAAGATCTTTATACTTCTTGTAATAATCCCACGCTTCTTCATAAGTTGTGCAAAGTAGTATTTTTGGTCTTGCCCTCATTCTTAAAAATTTATGCGTAAGATTTATACCTTCAGTTATTAATCTCTTAGATTGTGAGAGAATTTCGGTGTATATAATTGGGAGGAACGATGAATAGTGCCGGACATTATCTTCAATAAAAATTATATTCTGAACCCCGATTATTTTACTATCATGTTCCACATTTAACTTGTCCTCAAGATATTTTATGATCCCGATCAAAATCCTAAAATCACCGGTCCATATAAAGATATTATCAAATACTTCTTTCTCCGGATTGCGCATTAGAAAATTCAATTCACGGTTATCGTGGGCAAGAAGAACGACAGGTATTTTCAGTCCGGATTTATGTACAAGTTTTGCAAAGTTTAATGCATGCATATCCTCAATGTGCATTGTAGTGATTATCAAGTCAAATCTCATTTCCTTTTTGGCCATGCTGATGGCTTCATGCCCGCTTGAAACTCTGGTTAATTCAGGTGAATGACTGAGATTCAAACCTTGATATTCACTTCGAATAAGTTCATACAATCTCCCGTCTTCTTCAAACAAGTACAGATCGTACCGGCTGGATACCAGAAGGATATCCCGCACACGTAATCTCATCAGGTTCTGAAATCCCTGAAAACGATTTCCATAACCGTGTTCAACCCAAAGTGATTCGGGAGATTTCTGTATGTCAGGAGGGTTTTCCATTTTAATGTATAATTAAAAACTAAACGAAAGTGTATGAAGAATAAATACTAAATAAATTTAGTAAAATGTAAATAATTATATAGTAACGGATAATCAACAATTTTATATAAATAAATCCAATTCAGCTGTTTTAAGTAGGGATATTCCACACTTAAGATTAAATTATTAACCAGAATAATTTATGTATTTTATACAACCCCCTGGTCCATCATCGCGTCCGCAACTTTTAGAAACCCCCCGATGTTTGCCCCAATAACATAATCACCAGGATGTCCAAATCTTTCAGCAGTATCAACACAAGTCTTATGAATACTCTTCATAATATTCCTCAATTTATTATCAACTTCTTCTCTGGACCATGGCATTCTCATTTCATTCTGAGTCATCTCTAATCCTGAAACTGCAACACCGCCTGCATTAGCTGCCTTACCTGGTCCGTATAATACATTATTTTCTTGTAAAATCTTTATTCCTTCAATGGTTGTGGGCATATTTGCACCCTCACTAACAACATATACACCATTATTCACAAGGTTTTGAGCGTCTACCGCGTTAATTTCATTTTGAGTTGCACTTGGGAAAGCGCAGTCGGCTTTGTGGTTCCACAAAGGATTGTGATTCATACTGGAGTCTATTTCGCTATACACAGCATTTTTATATTGATCAGAATACTCTTTAATTCTTCCTCTCCTAACATTTTTAATCTCCATAACAAAATTCAGTTTCTCTTCATCAATTCCTGCTTCATCATAGATATAACCATTCGAATCGGATAATGTAACAGCTTTACCACCCAATTGATTAATTTTCTCAATAGTGTATTGTGCTACATTTCCACTGCCAGAAACAAGACAAGTTTTTCCTTCCAGTGTTTTTTCCCGTGTACCGAGCATTTCTTCAGCAAAATAAACTGCACCGTAACCGGTTGCTTCAGGTCTGATAAGAGAACCTCCCCAGTTTAATCCTTTACCGGTAAGGACCCCGGTGAATTCGTTCTTTAATTTTTTATACTGACCGAATAAATATCCTATCTCCCTTCCCCCAACACCAATATCACCTGCCGGCACATCAGTATTAGGACCAATATGGCGGAATAGCTCACTCATAAATGCCTGGCAGAATCTCATAATTTTCAGATCACTCTTACCTTTGGGATCGAAATCTGAACCGCCTTTACCCCCTCCCATTGGCAATGTGGTTAAACTGTTTTTGAACACTTGCTCGAAGGCAAGAAATTTTAATATTCCTAGATTAACGGATGGATGAAATCTGAGACCGCCTTTATAAGGACCTATCGCCGAATTCATTTCAATTCGGTAACCAATGTTTACATTTACCTCACCCTGGTCATCAACCCAGGGGACTCTGAACATAAGTACTCGTTCGGGTTCAATTATTCTTTCCAGGATTTTTGAGGTCCGGTATTCTGGGTGCTTTTCCAAAACCAAACTTAGCGATTCAGCAACTTCTTCAACAGCCTGATGGAATTCCGGTTGTGCAGGATGTTTGGCTTTAACTTCAGCAATTAAATTTTTTACATATTCAGACATGATTTCCTCCAGTATTTTGTATAATAAAGCATATAAACTGATTCTCCCCAAAAGAAGAGAAATATGCTAATGAAAATTAACATTTAATGAATTAACAAAATAGACTGGAAAAATAGTTTTAATGTTTAAAATATCTGAGAAGTGAAAATCAATTGAAATCAAAAATGGGAAAGGGATCAGACACCGGGTTTTGTAATTATCCCTTTATTAATGTGACCGTTTATTCTAATTGAAAGAGATTCATCAAAATGTAAATGTTTAGTAAATTCCAGCTCCTCTTCCGAAGCTTGTTTCAAAAGCCAGTCCCAATTAATAAAACCAACTTTAATAAATGAATTAACAGTAAAATAACCAACTTTGAACGAAGTAATATTTTGAAAGAAATGAGAACCTTGTGATGGTGTAACATTAAAATTTGGGAAACCGGATTCAACTATAGTTACAGCCCCGGATATTTGGTCCCACGTTACAGGAATTCCCAACCAAGGATCCAAACTGCCCCATCTACCTACACCAATAAGTATGTATGGTCTTCTTTGCCCCGTTAACTTTTTATTTAATTTATTAACTTCAACTGCTACATCTTTACTTTTCCCCCTGTCAAATTTATTGATATCTATTAACACTATGTCTTGCACATTATCGGTTACACCGTTACCCAATACACTTTCACTGGAGCATATAAGGTCTTTCTCTTCATAACCATCAACAGATAATTCTTCTTTCTCTTTGCTAATAACAAGAGGACGCATTTGCAGCAAAGCAAACTCTTTGAGTGCTTCATCCTGAACATCTAAGTTGACTGCAAATTCGATCTCGACTGGAGTGCCCATTCCCCAGGTACCAATTCCCAGTAGTAGATTCAAGATATCAGATAGCGGGAAGATTTTATGTTTCAATACCGGAGCAAAAGTTACAACTCGAATTCCTTCCCGGGAAATGCCATCGTATACAGCGTCATTCTCCGTTGAATACGTTGAACCAACTGCGAATAATGTTCCATCTTTTTCTGCATTTTCGAGACTATACTTTTTAACCAGCGTATCGGCAGTTATTTTTGGGTGATGACTTAAGTGACCATCTAAATCCAGTGCAAAAAAATCTTGCTGTGCATTTTTCAATGTTTCTTTTGTTGAGAAAAATTGAAGAAGGTGTTTTGGATAGCGTGGGCAGAACCGAACAGTATTACCACCTTCAACAACAGTCTTTCCTAAGCCTAAAGCAACAAATGCAATTCCATCATCCCATTTTTGAGGCGGGATGGGATAAAAGTTATATGACTTCGCAACCCCTGAAAAATTCGGATAGAATTTTTTATCTCTCTCAATTCCAACTAATCGTTGAATAATAACTGCCATTTTTTCTTCTTCCATCCTGTAGGATGTAGCTTTCATATAATCTTTTGCCCGTTGATGGAATGTGGAAGCGTAAACACATTTAATTGTTTGAAGAAGATCTTCTAATCTAACCTCCTTATCTTTGTTGCTGTTAGGAAGCATGTAGGTTTGATACACACCTGCAAAAGGTTGAAACTGTGAGTCCTCAAGAAGACTTGATGATCTTATAGCTATTGGAACAGTGATGATGTTTAAAAATTCGGATAGTTTTTCTTTTACATCATCCGGAAAGTATTTTGCTTCAATAAATCTTTTGGTTATTTGCAGATCATCCTTTTCATTTAATGCAAATATTTGAAGATTGTTTTCCTGCATAAATTTATCAAATGCATCCGTGCCAATTACAATAGCTGAAGGAACGGCAATATCTATCCCTTTAAAAGTATTGTTGATATTATAATTGGTAATCATTGAATTAATAAATCCTAAACCACGTGCCTTACCTCCCAACGAACCTCCGCTAATTCGTGCAAAGCTGTTGTATGGATCAAAAGACTCTATCTCGAAGTCCGAAATAACACCACGAAGCCTCTCCCCGATGTATTTGTTAAGGGAATAAATCAGGTCTTCTCGCAAAGCTTGCGGAGACTTAAAATCGGAGACTTTTCTCGGTCTTAATTGATAGGCCAACCAGAATTCTGTCCTTGCTTTTAGCCATTTTGAAAAATGATTTCCTTCGGCATGATACAATATGCTTGACTCCGGTATTATCTTTAACTTATTAGCTAACTCCTTAAGATTTGAAGCTCTGCCAACTTCGATTCCTTCTTCAGTTTTGAAGACGAAGTCACCAAAGCCAAAATGGTCCATCATAAATTTTCGAAGATCATATAAGAGACTTGGTGAATTTTTTAGAACTCTTCATACGTTGTGCAAAGTAGTATTTTTGGTCTTGCACGCATCCTTAGATAACGATGAGAAACATTTACCCCTTCACGAATTAATCTTTGTGATTGTTTGAATATTTCAGTGTAGATAAGGGGGAGGTAAGATGAATAAAACCTAACATTGTCCTCTACCAGAATTATCACCTGAACACCAATGTTTTCTGTGTCACTTTGCACATTCATTTTATCTTCAAGATATTTAACCATGCCAATTAAAAGATGGTAGTCACCACCCCAAACAAATATCTTCTCAAAAATTGATGCATCGTATGCGAGCATCAGTTCTTTTCTTTCCCGGTTATCATAAGCCAAGAGCATTATAGGAAGTTGTATTTCTTCATTACGTACAAGATTTGCAAACCTGGTAGTGTGCATATCTTCGATATGAAGAGTAGTGATTATAAGATCGAATTTGTGCTTACTTTTTAATAGCGCAATGGCTTCCGCACCTGTTGTAACATGGCTTATCTCAGGTGCCTGGCTTAAGTTAAGATTCTGATATTCTTCACGGAGCAGTTCGTATAATCTTCCGTCTTCTTCAAAGAGGTAATTATCATAAATGCTGGATACTAATAAAATCTCGCTGATTTTATACGGCATAAGATTTTGGAACTTCTTAATACGCGTACTGAATATGTTTTCGAGACTGTATCCTTTTAACTGCTCTAATGTCGGAGAACTATTCATTTATACTAAACTTTGAAACTATTATGTATTGGATATATCAATTTTCTCTCAAACCAATCCCTGGTCCATCATTGCATCTGCAACTTTCAAAAAGCCGGCTATGTTCGCACCCTTAACATAATCACCCTTTGCACCAAACTTTTCAGCGGTAGACAAACAGGTATTGTGTATTCTTACCATAATTTCGTGAAGACGTCTATCAACTTCTTCCCGCGGCCAGGGGAGCCTCATACTGTTTTGCGACATTTCCAATCCTGAAGTTGCAACACCGCCTGCATTTGAAGCCTTACCCGGTGCATACAATATTCCGGCTTCCTTAAAAACCTTGTAAGCATCCATGGTTGTTGGCATATTAGCACCTTCACATACACATATGCATCCATTCTTAATTAATTCTTCTGCATCTTCTTTGTGGATTTCATTTTCGGTTGCGCAAGGCAAGGCAACATCTGTTTTAACAATCCACGGTTTCTTACCGGGATGGAACTCAACATTAAATTCTTTAGAATAATCTTCAACAGCATCTTTATTACTGGCTCTTAATTTTAACAAATAGTTAACTTTCTCACCTTTTACCCCATCAGGATCATGAACAAATCCATCCGGACCTGAGAGAGTTATAACCTTTCCGCCAAGCTCATTTATTTTTTGCACTGCTCCCCACGCAACGTTACCAAATCCTGAGACTGAAACTGCTTTTCCTTCAAAATTTGTATCCCTGGTTTTCAACATTTCCTGAGCAAAATATACAACGCCAAATCCTGTAGCTTCCGGTCTTATCAATGAACCGCCCCAGCTAATTCCCTTTCCTGTTAACACACCGGTGGATTCATTCCGCAATCTTTTATACTGACCATATAAAAACCCGATCTCTCTGCCGCCAACACCTATGTCCCCGGCAGGTACATCTGTATTTGGGCCAATATGCCGAAATAATTCGGTCATAAAGCTCTGGCAGAAGCGCATAATTTCATTATCACTTTTACCCTTTGGATTAAAGTCAGATCCGCCCTTACCGCCTCCCATCGGTAATGTGGTAAGTGCATTCTTAAAGACTTGTTCGAAGGCAAGAAATTTTAGAATTCCGAGAGTAACAGATGGGTGAAATCTCAATCCGCCTTTATAAGGTCCGATTGCGCTGCTCATCTCAATTCTAAAACCGCGATTTATGTATATTTCTCCCTGGTCGTCCATCCAGGGTACTCGAAACGTTATCACTCTTTCAGGCTCTACCATTCTTTCCAGTATTTTCATTGAACGATACTCAGGATGGCGTTCAAGTACTACGGTTAAGGATTGTAAGACCTCCTCAACTTCCTGGTGAAATTCAGGCTCACCAGGGTTTTTGGCTTTTACATCAGCCAGTATAAATTCACCGTAATCGTCCATTACTTCCTCTTATTCAGGAAAAATTATTAATAAATGTCATCCAAATTAGTGATTTTTTTCTTAAGCAAATGAAAATAATCAACAGTTACCATTGCTTCTAAAATTTGGAACTACATTATGGTAAATTGTGGTGTTATTTAATAATTTGATTGATATAATTATAATTTATTGAAAGAGGGCCCCAATGAAGAAAATTTTAAAAAGACAGGATTATATAAAAATGTTATCGGATATTTAAAATCAATTAAAGAACCATTAATGAATTATATTAAGGAAAAAAACTCCAGGAACATTGCTATAAACTATTCAAAGAATTCTGTTCTTGCAGACGGATTAACTTATGGAATGTACCAGATATTATTGGAACATCTCAAAGAAACTGAATTTATTAAACGCTTAGTTTCTTCTGAAGAAATCATATCAGCTTTAAGAGGCAGAAAATCTGCAACAGAATTAAACATAATGAAAGAAGCGATTGAGGAAACACTTAAGATATTTAATGAGACAAGAACATTTATAAAACCAGGACTTACCGAAATTGAAATTTCTGATAGAGTAAAAAAGATTGTTGAATTAAAAAAGGGACGATGGTTAATATGGATTTTGGAATTAATTATAAAGGATACTGTTCAGATTTACAAAGGACCTGGTATGTTTTAAATGATGGAGAAGATAGTGCCCCGGATGCCGTTCAGAAAGGATTCGAGGTTATTCGTGATTCAATACAAATGGTTGCCGATAATCTAAAACCCGGAGTGAGGGGAGTTGATATGGATAATATTGCAAGAGATTATATTACAAGTAATGGCTATCCAGAATATTCTCATGGGTTAGGTCATCAAGTTGGCAGAGCTGTTCATGATGGTGGAGCCGGACTATTCCCAAATTGGGAAAGATATGGTGAAGCACCATTTATGGAATTGGAAGAAGGACAGATATTTACGATAGAACCCCGTCTGCCTGTTGAAGGTTATGGTGTCTCTACATTAGAGGAGGAAGTGTATATAACAAAGGATGGCTGTGAATTTATTTCAGATCCTCAAAAAGAGTTAATGTTAATTAATTCTGATTAGTATGAATTGTGAATTAAAAATTTATATGTGTTGAACTCCTCACCCAAAAAAGTTTGTTAAAACTCACAACCAATAGTGTAAGACTTGTGAAGCAGTTTTGAATATTCTTCAAAGGAAATTTCGATTGCACCGAACATTTTTAAGTGTTCCGTCATGAACTGGGCATCCAGTAAAACGTA
>JARRKK010000030.1:0-5067 GCA_037388105.1 Ignavibacteriaceae bacterium
TAAAAATCCTCATGTTATTAATTCTAGTGGCATGTCCTTTTAACAATACGATTCAATCACAATCATTTAATTATTCTGGACCTAGCACAGTTACAATAAATTATGGAGATAATTCAGTACAAGCAACTTTTTATTTTTATTATAATTTGCCGCCAGGCTTAGTGGTTCCTAAACTTGGGATTGAATTAGATGGAAATTTATTAGCAGGAGCAATATGTCAGGGAGGCAATCCGTATTTACCCAGTTCATACACCTTCACTTTAGTTCCAGGTAACCACACTGTAAAATTCACATTAGCTAGTTTAGGTGAGACAGAACCTTGTGAATCAAGCGTAATTAATTGGCAAACTTCACAGCAGAATGTGACAGCAAAATTTAAAGTGAGAACCGAAAACATTTTTACTGGGGGAATTGTTCATGTAGATAACCTTACTGAGAATAAAACTGCACCTTTTGACAGAACTTCTTTTACAGGAGATAATTTTCAGATAGGAGCTATAGATCAAACTTCTGGCGGATACAATTGGATATGGAACACTTCGGGGATTTATAATAGTAAATGGGAAAAAATAAGAAGTGGTTTCAATCCCACAGATTATTCCTACAGCCGTAATTCTTCTTACACGGTTCAATCAAACGATAATAATACACGATTAAGAGCAGGTTTAAGAAAAATATTAAATAATGTAACTTTTCAAAACAGTTTTGTAGGTATAGGAAATGGAGGAATTATAAAAGTAAATGGAGTACAATATAATTCTCCAAAAATTGCTGCCCCAGTAATAGAAGCACCTGTAACAGGATTAAGTTCTACTACTGGGGCAGCTAGAACATTTTATCCTCCTGCTAATACTACTTATACAGCCAGTTATTCAGGTAAACCGCTAAGTTCATACCTAAACGTTAGTATAGTCAGTACTTTAGGTCAATACGTGAAATTTACGTGGAATGATCATCCAAATACAAATGTAACTCAATATCAAATTTGGAGAAAAGTAAAACATAATGGTATAGTCGGTCCCCCACAATTAATTGCAACAAAAAACAGAGGCACTACATCATATACTGATTATGATTATATTATGACCAATGGTTCAGGTGACTTAGTATGGTATGATGTACGTTCATACTATAGTACAGAAAATGTTTATGCAGATCCCTCCTGGATCGTGGTTTATGGAGAATTATTACCAAAGAGTTTAGATTCTACATTAACGAGTGGACAACCTCTTGAATTTAGTATATCCAGTTTTCCAAATCCGTTTAATCCCTCAACAAAAATTACTTATTCAATAGCTAAAGATGCAGATGTAACGGTTAAAATTTATGATATGTTGGGAAGGGAAGTGGAAGAATTAGTGAATGATACACAGCCAGCAGGATATTACGATGTAAACTTCGATGCGAAAAACCTTTCTAGTGGAGTTTACATTTACAGGATAACTGCAAGCAGTAACGGGCGAATCCTGTTCACCAATGCAAAGCAGATGTTATTGATGAAATAAGTTAAATTGTATTACTTGAGACTCACTTTAATGGTGGGTCTCACTTTTTATTTCCTGATAATATTCAGCAACTCCTTTGTTTTCTTTTGCAATAGTTTTTCATCACCTTTGCTTTCAACATTCAGTCTTATAATTGGTTCTGTGTTAGACATTCTCAGGTTATATCGCCAGTCACCAAAATCAACGCTTACACCATCCAGATAATCAACATTGCTATTTGAAAACTTCTTTTCAACCTGTTTAATTTTAGCAGCAGGATCATCAACTGTTGAGTTAATTTCTCCAGAGCATGGAAAAGCTTTTATCATTTCACCTACAAGTTCAGAAAGTTTTTTCTTTTCCTGGCTCATAAGTTGAAGTACCAGCAGAAAAGGTATCATCCCGCTATCTGAATAAGAATTCCCTCTGAAGTAATGATGTGCAGACATTTCACCTCCGTAGATTGCGTTCACCTCTCTCATCTTTTCTTTAATAAATGCATGTCCGCTTTTTGAAACAACAGCTTCTCCTCCGGATTCATTAACAACCTTAATCGTGTTCCATATAAGTCGTGGGTCGTGAACAATTTTTTCACCGGGATTGTTTTTAAGAATAGATTTTGCAAGCAATCCAACTATATAATATCCTTCAATAAATTTTCCTTTTTCATCAAAAAAGAAACAGCGGTCATAATCACCGTCCCATGCTACTCCCAGATCAGCATTATTTTTAATTATTGCTTCGATTGTTGGTTTTCGATTTTCAGAAAGCAGCGGGTTTGGTACACCGTTTGGGAAATCTGAATCCGGTTCGAAGAATAATTTCATCATTTTGATAGGAAGATTGCTTTCAATTGCTTCCAGAGCAGGACCCACACATCCGTTTCCGGCATTTACAACAACTTTTAACTTTTCAATTTTTTTAGGATCATAATATTTTTTGAGGCTTTTTATAAAAGCATTCATTACATACTGTTTTGAGGAGACTCCTTTTTGCTTACTTATTTCTCCCAGATTATTTTCTAAAATCATCTGTTCCACTTTGTTCAAACCAGCATCGTAACCAACAGGGACGGAATCTCTCTTTACGAATTTCATTCCATTATACTCAGGTGGATTGTGGCTTGCAGTGATCATAATTCCACCATCAGCATCGAAATATGGTGTAGCAAAATAAATCATTTCAGTTCCACATAAACCTATGTCTATTGTATCGGCGCCGCTGTCATTCAATCCCCTAATTAATGCTTCAGAAATTTCCTCTGAACTTTTGCGAATATCGTGACCCACAATTACCTTTTTAGCGTCAATCAGTTTTGAATAAACCCGCCCAATTTTGTATGCCAATTCGGAATTTAATTCACCGGGGACTTTACCTCTTATATCGTATGCTTTAAAACCATTTATTTTAGCCATTTGCTAAACTCCGCATTTATTATTCATTTGTTGAAAAATTAATCAGGTATTACAATTTGTATTTCACACTTACGTTGAAAATTGTATGTTCACTTCCTCAAAAATTTTAGGTGGAAAAATAATGATACACTATTTGAGAAAAAAACAAATAGGAGACTTTTTTTGCAATGGACTTTTTATTAATTACTATTTACATTGCAGCTACTAATAAATTGTGGAGAGAGAGATATCGAAAATACCGATACTGTAAAGTGGCACTTCGCAAAATGCAACAATTCTAAATGTAACTCCATCTTCCTGGTTAATCCAGCAGAATCTCCGGGTGATTTGGGTTATATTTGTCCTGAATGCAGTACAAAAACAACAACCTCACATGTGGTTCAATGTTCAAGCTGCAGAACAATATTAAATTTTGTAAGGGCTGCTCCCAACGAGGAAAAAGTTGTTTTCAATGTACCAAAATGTTCTCATTGCATTGGTACCGTTGAAGATGAATGGGAGATCGAACCGCTGTATCAGCGGGATTCATACATTTAGTATTTGCAATCCGTGCAAATTTGAGGGCTGATAAGAATTAAATTCCCAACTTATTTTAGAATAGGGGGATTTATTTGCCCTAACCGATTGCTGCGAAACTCAATCAAGTGTGTTGGAAATTAATCTGCATGATTTTCGACCATCGAATTATACTATCCCTTTTATTTTTCTTTTGTTTTAATCGGAAAGAGAGTAATATTCTGTATTGCAATTATTAACGAAAGTATACTGATTTATTACTCACTGAATCATTCATTATAAAATGAAAAAACTTGTAACCTTCTCCTTTCTTATATCTGCATATGTTTCAATTCTTTCAGCTCAACCAATTGATTATGATTATAATCTGGACACGGTTAAAGCTGGTCGATTCGATACGGGTAAAATGTGGACATTCGAATATCCACCGATCGATTATCTTAAGGAGGAATATGGTTTTACTCCAGACGAAGAATGGTTTGATCATCTCAGATTAGGAGCGCTTAGATTTGCAACATATTGTTCCGCTTCCTTTGTATCTGCAGACGGACTTGTAATGACAAATCATCATTGCGCAAGAGAAAGTGTAACCAAAGTTACATGGAATGGTGAAGATCATCATGCCAATGGATTTATTGCAGTTGACCTGGAGGATGAAAGACGTGTACCGGAACTGTTTGTAGACCAATTAGTTTTAATTCAGGATGTGACGGAGGATATTCAAAAAACTATAGATAGAGCTGAATCTGAAGAGGACAAACTTGAAGCTAAATCGAAGATAATTGAGGAGATTGAGAAGAGAATAAGTGATGAAACCGGATTAGAAGTAACTGTTACCCCTTTGTATAACGAAGGAAGGTATTCAGCATACGGTTATAAGAGATATAAGGATGTCAGGTTAGTATTTTCGCCGGAAGATCAATTAGGTTCATTTGGAGGTGATATGGATAATTTCACTTATCCGCGATACAATCTCGATTGTGCATTTTTTAGAGTTTATGATGAAGATAAAAAACCATTAAAAACTGATCATTTTTTTACCTGGAGCGAAAACGGTGCAGAAGTGAATGAGCTTGTTTTTACTGTTGGTAATCCCGGTTCGACAAACAGGTTGAGTACAGTTTCGCAACTGGAATATTTGAGAGATATTTCTTATCCGCGTACATTGGAATTGCTCGATGGTGTTATTGAGATCTACAACTCCATAATAGAAACTGATCCTGATAATAAACTAGAATTGATTGATAAACTTCACTCATTTGAAAACTCAAGAAAAGCTTATACTGGAATGCTTAAAGGATTAAGAAACCCAATTTTGATGCAGAGGAAAAGAGATTTCGAAGACACATTTAAATCTGCTGTACAAACCGATGAAAAGCTGAATGAAAAATATGGTGAATTGTGGAATGAGATTGAAGACATAGATAATGAACTAATCGAGATTTCTAATATTCGATATGCATTAAGTTTAAATGACGTATCTACTCCGGAGTATTTTTTTATTGCGGAGGAAATGATAAATATTGCAAATGAACTGTTGCTGCCTGAAAGTGAAAGAAATGAATATTATGTCGGTGATGAACTGGAGTACACTATTTCCGCTCTAATGCCCGATGATTTTAATTATGAATTGAACAACAAATTATTAAGAA
>JARRKK010000030.1:5079-17442 GCA_037388105.1 Ignavibacteriaceae bacterium
ATGATGAAATGCTTAACACAATGACAGGAGGAAATTATGGTGACGCTGCTGTTGATTATATTCTATCAAATTCTTCTCTTACGAATCTTACAGATATTAAAAACCTAGTTGATAAAGGTCCGGAATCAATCCTTAGCGGTAGTGATCCGTTTATTTATTTTGTCCTTTCAACAACCCAAACAAGTGATGAATTGGATGCAAGAGTAGATGAGCTCACAGAATTGGAATATAAATATGATGAAGAATTGGGTAAAGCTCTATTTGAAGTATATGGTACATCTATTCCACCTGATGCAACATTTACACTTAGATTGTCTGATGGTATAGTTAAAGGGTTTCCATATAATGGAACTATTGCGCCTCCATTTACAACTTTTTACGGAATGTACGACAGATACTATTCATTTGATAAAGAATTTCCCTGGAGTTTGCCGGAAAGATGGAGTGAACCTCCGGAAGATTTTGATCTTTCAACTCGTTTTAATTTTGTTACAACAAATGATGCCACAGGTGGGAGTTCAGGCAGCCCGGTATTAAATGAAAATGCTGAAGTTGTTGGTGTGGCTTTCGACGGAAACATTCAAGGACTTCCCGGAAATTTTATTTATAGGATTGAGGAGAATAGAAATGTAGCAGTTCATTCCGAAGGTATACTTGAGGCATTGAAAAAAGTGTATAAGTTTAATCGATTGGCTAAGGAATTGGAAAACGGTAAAATCACAGAATAAAGATTCATCGCGTAAATGGAGATAGCAAGTGAGACTATAGACGATTTGAGAATCATTCCTCAAAATATTGGTCTGGAATTCGTTGGTACTGGGAAAAGATTGTATATCAGAAAGAATATTTAGAAGTTTAGTGATGGAACACTGAAGATTAAAATCTAATCCTTCGGAAACAATCATAATTATGGGGAACTAAATATAAATACGGAGTTAAAAAATGCGAAGATTATATTTTCAGATATTAACCCTAATAGTCCTACTAAATTACATTCCTATATTCTCTCAAGAAAATGTTTTTACCTCATATGATCTGTTAAGGATGAAGTATGCGATAGAAACATCTATTTCACCAAATGGAAAGTATATTGCATACACTGTGCATACTCCCAGACAACTCTCAGATGGTCCAGGCATACACTATAAATATCTTTTTGTTTACGATCTTGAAGAAAGCAAGTCTTACGGTGCTCTGGGAAACAAAGTTATTGTAAATTCTATTGGATGGACAACTGATTCAGAGTATATAACATTCCGTGCGAAACTTGGTGAAGATATGTTCATACAGGTTTATAGGGTACCTAAAGATGGTGGTGATCCTGAAAGATTAACCAATACTCTAAGTTCTGTGTTACAATATGAATTGAACTCTAATGGTTATGATCTTGCATATGTTTGTGAGGAACAAGAGGATACAAGAAAAATTGATTTACTTGAACAGGGATTTGATGCTGAAATATATGAAGAGGAGTATCGCGATCGAACGCTTTATCTGATTAATTTAAAATCCGCATCCGCTGCACCCCGAAATTTAACAACAGGTGTTAGTGTCTTTGATTTTAAATGGAGTCACGACGGTAAGCAGATAGCCGCTTTTATTGCTGAAAAAAATCTTGTTGATTATAGCTATATGTTTAAGCGGGTTTATCTGATTGATCCGACATCCGGTGAGAGAATACTCCATCTTGAAAATCCAGGTAAGATTGATGAGATGGCCTGGAGTACAGATAGCAAACATATTGCATTTATAGCATCATCCGGTTTACACGATGCGGTGGCTGGGAGTATGTTTATAACAGAAGTTCCGAACGATAAAAAATTTGATAAGCTAAGAAACTATGCAGCAAACTTTGAGGGCTCCATAAGGGAGGTAGTTTGGAAAGATTCAAACACAGTTCTGTATATGGCTGAGGAAGGAGTTGACATAACATTAAATGAGCAGGGAATTAATGATTTAGAAAGACGTGTATTAATTGAACCGGGCAGGGTGGTTTTTAACAAGTTTACAATCGGTGATGACATGCTTTCATTTGTTGGAAATACAGCACAGCATCCGAACGAATTATTTACGTTTACTTTAGTCGATAAAAAACTTTCAAGGCTTACTGAATTAAATCCGTGGCTGGATGAAATTCAGTTTGGGAAACAAGAAAAGATATCATACAGCGCAAGAGACAGTATTGAAGTACAGGGGATACTTTTTTATCCTGTTAACTACAACGAATTAAAAAAATATCCATTAATAGTGCATATTCACGGTGGACCTGAAAGCATGCGTACAAACGGCTGGCAAACTTACTATAATACCTGGGGTCAAATTGCGTGCGGGCAGGAATTCTTCTTATTTATGCCTAATTACAGGTCAAGCTCTGGCAGGGGAATCGAATACACAATGGAAGGTTTTGGAAAACTTGCTGGAAAAGAATTTACGGATGTTATTGATGGCATAGATTATTTGATTTCTCAACGCTATGTTGATAAAGAAAGAGTTGGTATTGGAGGTGGATCCTATGGGGGATTTTTTTCTGCCTGGGGAGCAACAAAATATACGGATAGATTTGCAGCAGCTGTTATTTTTGTAGGATCAGTTGACCAGTATTCGAAAATGTTAACAACAGATATTCCATACGAAGAATACTATGTTCACTGGGGAAAATGGATATATGAAATTGAAGAGCTTATGTGGGAGCGTAGTCCCGTTAGATATGCTAAAGACAGCAAGACTGCTGCGTTAGTGCTGGGTGGGACAAAAGATACACGTGTTCACCCTTCACAAAGTTTGGAAATCTATCGGGCTCTAAAGCTGCATAGCAAAGCCCCTGTTAGATTGGTTAGATATCCCGGAGAAAAACATGGCAATAGAAAAAATACATCCAGATTGGATTACAGTTTAAGAACAATGAGATGGTTTGATTATTATTTGAAATCAGACAAACCTAAGAATGAAATGCCTGATAAGTATCTGATTATAGAATGATTTGTATCAACTGAAATGAATTAATACTTTTGATTTCGGATTTTACGGGAATAAACCTTTATCATATCTTCTTTCGTTCAATCATTCAGGTATCTATAGTGTTCAAAATGTGTAGTTAAAGATTAGGTACAAAACGGAGTACCTTGCAAGCGTATTATTAAATGTTATTCCAAACTCAACACCTCCGCCGAGTTTAAAGCCACTAAGATAAAACCCTCGTAAATCCCATCCGCCGGAAATTGATAATACAATACCATAACTCCAGACATTGGTATCACTAAAAGTTCGATCGTTTAATGCAAGCAAACCAACTCCTTCTTCAAGAAACATTTTATCCTTAAAATATTGTGTAGTTATTCCTTTAATATTAATTCCCTGTATATATGGATTGTAAGGTTGACTGGTATTGGGAATTATTGCATTAAAATCTTTAGCATAGAAGTAACTCAATCTGGGTGTAACCTCTAAAAACAAACTTGTATTTGTTTCGATGAAAGCTGAAGCCGTAAATGCACCTATTGAAGGAGAGTTTCCTTTTATAGTGCCTCCACCCAAATAACCTCCGGCACTGAATCTTAGCTGAGAATATGAAAAAGTACTTAGTAATAAAAACAATATTATTACTCGGAGTGCTTTAATTGCTTGATAGGAATATTTCATATAACTTCTGCAGAAAGTTTATGGTAACTTATTAATATGAATTCTAAGATAAAGGTAATAAATGATGTATTCACTTAAGAATTAGAACGCAAAAGTTATTTCCTTTTGATGGTACTACATATTTAGATGATAAATAATTCCAATTACCTTTGAAATATGGATTTAAATACGCAAATAAGAATTAAAAAAGATTAAACAGAGGAACAAGAATGAATAGAAAATCAGATATAAAAATAACTGTTGAACTGGATGACAACAAAATGCCAATAAAGATTGAATGGGAAGCCACCGATGCAGGTTTCAAAGGGAAGAAAACGGCGAAAACATTAATGCTATCTTTATGGGATGAACAGGATAATGTTACATATGGAATTGATCTTTGGATAAAAGAAATGACTGTAGAGGAAATGCAGGTACACTTTCATCAAATACTAATAAAAATGGCTGATACTTTTGGAAGATCAACTAACAACAATGATGCTGCTGGAATGATAAAAAATTTTAGTAATGAGTTTGCAAAGAAGTTTAGTTTGAAGAATGATAAATTAAATGGATAATAGATGGGTTAATATGATGACTATTGAATTAAGATATAAATTTTGACTTATCTAAGGATCTCTCATATTATCTAATCAAGTTTGGTAAAAGTTATTGATCCTAGCGGAGCTACAATACCGTTAACCGCGAGCGGAGGTGTTGTGATTTCAATTATTGCCATTCTCATAGGAGAAGGTAAGTCGATAGATAAAAAAGTTGCTCCATTATCAGTCCCGGCATCATAAATATCAACTAAGATAGTTTTACTCGTTACCCACTCATTATTCTCAATTAAATTAACATTACTTACCGCAATAAACCAATCCGGGCTGGGTGCTAACATTGAAACTACACTTACCAAAGAATGAGAAGATGCAATATCAAATTCCAGACTAATCTCACCTGGGGAGGAGCTAATTCCACCACCACTAATTAAAGTATTGCCTGTTCCAGCAGAAATAAAATTTTGTATTTCAGTCTGTAATGGATTTTTACTTCCTAACTCTGCCATATTTTTAATTCCATCTGAAGCTGTATCACCTATATTGAAAAGCATTGTATTGCTATTATGTGTCATTCCAATAAGTCCGGAAAAATGCGCTGACGATGGGAATTCATTTGGGTGAGTTTGTACACTCCAGACCGAGTTAAATGCTAATATGTAACGTGCGTCATGCAAAGAATCAGGCTGAGTCGGCGTATTTTCTTCGTTAGAACATCCTCCCAACAGAACAAAAAATATACCCGCATAAATAATTGCTTTCATTTTCCAACTTCTAAAATTGTCGTTTATCATTCTTTATAAATATAAATTAAGTTCATCACAAAACAATCACAGAAATATATCAGGTAATTAAAAATGACCGATACTTTTAAGAAAGTTACTGTTAAAGGAATTGCCGGAGGATAAGAAATTATTGTGATGAGTTTGCGAGCACGCCGAAGTTGAAAAATAATAATTGGATTTTAATTTTTATATAATCTTGTTACAGGATAGTAATTTCCTGATACCTATTTCCATTTTTATTAAAGAATTAATCTAAATCCAAAAACTGGAAGTGCTCCTTGCATAAAATCTAAATCTTCTGATCTTTTAAAACCAAGATTTTCATACATTTTCCAGGCTACCTGCATAGCCTTTGTTGTATGAATAACTACTTGACTATTCTGATGCTCCTTAGCTTTTCTAATGCACTCAAGACTAAGAAGTTTGCCAATACCTTGCCCTCTGGCAGAAGGGTCTACAGCCAATAATCGAAACCCTGAAGCATTTTGTTCCCTGGTGGCTGTTCCTCCGGAACCATAGAATTTCATATCACTAAAATATACAACTGCACCGCCTATCTTTCCTTCAGATGAAACGGCTATTAAAAGTTCTGTATTTGGTTTTTTTGTAAGCTCTCCAATATTTGCAAGCATATTATAATAATCGGGCTGTTCAGATTCTTTTGGGAATCCTTCCAGTTGAGAATAGACCCGGACCATCAATTTCCCGATCTCTTCAAACTCATTCGGTTTCGCATTTCTTATTATATATTCTTGATTACTCATAATTTTATTTTTCGACTTGCAATTAACTATTCGATGGTACTATGGGCATCAAACTTTTTTTCTTGAAGGGTTAGCAAGGTTCAGTGGACAGACGAAGAATCGCCAAGTACGTGCCTCTTATTATTTCATTTCTTTTTCAAAGCATACACTGTTTTCAACTTGAGCATATTGTCCATAATTCTGAATTAAATTATACCCGTTCTTTTGATAAAGACGAATAGCCTCAGGTTGTTTCTTACCAGTTTCCAAAATACATTTTTTGAATGCTAATTCTGTAGCCCAAATTTCCAATTCAGATAAAATTTTATTGGCTATTCCTCTCCCTCTATTTTCAGGTAAGACATACATTCGTTTTATTTCCATTGTACGTGGTTCATATTGTTTAATTGCACCACAACCAACCGGTTTTTCATTTTCATAAGCAATCACAACAAATTTTATTTTATCAATTTTGTTGAATTGAGCATAGTATGGATGATCTTCTCCATCTCTTTCGGCTAATTCAATATCGAGATGTTTAACAAGTTCTATAAAATCTTTATTCTCAGAATTTGTTCTAATTATTTGAATCATCTATCAGTGTTCTTCTTTTATTAATTCAAATCATTGTTCCTAAACTGTCTAATGTAAGAGTAGCGTGAAGTATGTTGATTTGAATTTTCAAATTTGAATTAAAATTAAAAATGTTCAACTATGATTAATCAATTTAGTATTCGGTTCTACTAATTCTTCCTCCACTCAGGAAATCTTCCCGGTGTATATGGAGCACCTGATTTTTCCAATTCGTCTTCAACTAGTTTAATCTCGTCATCTACTAATTTCAGCGTGACCAGTATATCATCAAATTTACCAGCAGCATCATCATAAGATTTAATAAATGTAGTGGTTGGTGCCGCAGTTGTATACCACAAAGCTCCGGTTATCAAATTTATTCTATCTTTAATGGATGAAGGAGCTACATATTCATAATTAGATCGTAAATTATCACCATTTAATTTTTTGTTTAATTCTGTTAACTCCACTTCAATATCTTCAACTTTTTCTAATTCAATTATGCCAACGTGTGCACCATCAATTATAGCTTTTTTAATATATTCTAATTTATCAACCAGTTCCTTTCTATAAGCATCTGCAGCAGTAACTGCTCTTGTTAACTCAGCAACTTTTTTGTTAAAAGTATCCAATGCCAGCTTATCCGCTGCAGGAAGAGATGTATTATTTAATTGCTTACAATTGAATTCTTTTGCGGAAACAAGTTCGGTAATTGTTCCATCTTCAAATTTTGATAGAGACACAAAATATTTTCCCGGAACAACCATAAAACCTCTGTCAGGTTCAATCCACGGTACAGAATAATCAAATGGTTCAAGGGAAACGGGTGTAAAAGGTGTAGATCTGAAATCCCAAACAATTCTGTTGACACCTTTTTTAACTTCTGTTTTCAATTTGCGAACAACATTTCCCTGGTCATCCGAAATTGTAAAAAGTAAGTAAGACTCAGGTTCTAACATTTCCTTATTTAATGTTTGATAGGATGGAAACTTTATATCTTCTCCTTTTTTCTTTTTTTCTTTCTCTTCTTCTCTTCTTTTTTCTTTTAGTGTTTTAAACTCATCCTTTATATAATATGTGAACACAGCACCAACTTTAGGATTAGGAGCAGAATAAAAACTTGCTCCCTGGAATGCCGTTCCTCTAAAACCAAAAGGATTTGCTTCAATAAACATCAATGCATCTTTAATTGGAAAAATTTCTGCATCCTTCTTTAATGTTTCCTTTAATAAATACCTTAGCGGGGTGTAATTATCTAAAATGAAAACTGCTCTTCCGAAAGTCGACACAACAAGATCATTCTCTCTCTTCTGAATCTCAAGATCCATTACAGTAGCCGGAGGCATACCATTTTTTAATGGAATCCACTCCTCGCCGCCGTTATTTGTAAAGTAAACTCCGAATTGTGTCCCTATAAACAATAAATTTTTATCAACATTATCTTCTGCAATTGTATAGGTGCTGCCGTGTTCCGGCAAATTATTATTAATTGAAAACCAGGACTTTCCACCGTTTGTAGTTTTATACAGATATGGTTTATAATCACCACCCACGAAATTATGGCAGGCAGCAAAAGCAACCAGCTTTTCAAATTGTGATGCAATTATCTGGTGAACCCTTGCATACTCAGGTAATCCCGGTATTGAAGATTTATTCCAGCTTGTCCCGCCGTCAGTTGTAAAATGAATCAGACCATCACCTGAGCCAACTAATAATATTTTTTCATCGATTGGAGATTCTGCAATTGTAACTATCTGTGCCATAGATCCTTTACGGGTAAGCTCATCGATGCTCCAGCTTTGTCCCATCAGCTTTTGCATTTCTTTTGGAACTCCACGCGTAAGATCGGGGCTTATCTCAGTCCAGGTACTTCCCTGATCGTCACTGCGCAGTAACTTATTTCCTCCGAAATATAATCTTTTATTATCGTGAGATGATAAAATAAATCCTGCATCCCAATCAAACCGATAAGCAGAATCGGCAAAATCCTGCGGTTTTATAAATAAATTTTCACCACTCTTTTTATCAAACCTAACCAACCCACCAAACTGTGACTGTGAATAAATAATATTAGGATCACTCCAATCAACCTGGGTTTCAAATCCATCACCGGAATTTGTGAATAACCAATCCTGGTTCATTATTCCGCTCGAGTTAATTGTTCGTGAAGGTCCTCCTAAACTATTATTATCCTGCGTTCCGATGTAAACGTTATAAAAAGGTTTATCATTATCTGCCGTGATCTTATAGATTTCAGTTATTGGAAGGTTTGCTTTAAACCCCCAATTCGCAGCCATATCGTAAGTTTCATAGACACCGCCATCGCAGCCTGCAAGAATGTGTTTGTTATTGGTCGGATCAATCCACAATGCATGATTATCAACATGCTTTAAATTATCACCAAGATTGGTCCAGGTTTTTCCGCCGTCAATTGTAGCATGTATAAAAGTATCATTACTGTAAACTCTGTCAATGTCAATTGGGTCACAATACAATTCGTGATAGTAAAAAGGAGCAGTTGCGGTGTAACTGTTTTGTTTTGTCCAGCTGGCACCGCGATCTGTACTGCGGTAAACTCCTTTATCATCAGGTGTGGCTTCAACAATAGCGTATAAATAATCAGGATTAACCGGTGAAATTGCCATCCCAATCCTTCCAACATCTTCAGTTGGTAGACCATGTTCGAGTTTATCCCACGTAACACCGTAATCAAGACTGCGGTATATTCCGCTTTCGGGTCCCCCATAAACTCCTGTATATAAATTTCTCATTCTTTGATGAGCAACAGCATATAAAATATTCGAAAATCTTGGATCCATATGAACCTGGTAACAACCTGTGAATTCACTAATCTTTAAAACATTCTCCCAGGATTTTCCGCCATCTGTTGTTTTAAAAATTCCTCTATCACCACCGGCATTTCTTGATGAACCATAAGCTGCAACATAAACTATGTCTGAGTTGTTATAATCAATAGCAATTCCACCAATCTGATCAGAATAACTTAAACCCATATTATTCCAGTTTTTACCACCGTCTTCACTTTTATAAATTCCATCTCCGGGAATAACATTATTTTGATTATTATTTTCACCCGTTCCCACCCAAACTATATTGGTGTTTGTAGGGTCAATCACTACCGAGCCGATTGCATAAGCTTTATTGCCATCGAAAACAGGGGAGAAGGTTATTCCAGCGTTTGTTGTTTTCCATAATGAGCCGTGCCCCGAAGCAACAAAATATTCACTGTGCTTGAATGGGTTTACGGCAATATCGACTACTCTCCCACCAGTTACAGCAGGACCGATGCTTCTGAATGAAAGTCCGGTGAGTAAAATGTTTTTTAAAGAATCCGGTTCTGAATTATTTTGTGCTGTTATTGTCGATGAGAATACAAACAATAATGCAAAAGCGGCTGAACTAAATAATTTTTGCATAATATTAACTCTAAATTGATTGAAAGAATTGGTGATTGCGTTAATGCATAAAAAGGATCTTTGAAACTGTAATAATAACTACAATAAAATAAAGGAATGTTTCAATTATTTCCAACGATTTAAGAACCGTTTTTAGTATCCTGAAGATATACTAATAGATATTTAAAGATACCTATTAACATGTACTATCAGAAATTTGCCATTTCTACCAACTTATTTACAGTTTTCCAATTTCGGGTTGTGGCATTTACCTTCAACTTATTTTCAAAGAAGTTGTTGTTCAATTTAGCTTTACCGTATCCATGGGGTGAGTAACCGTATATGGTTTTTCCAATTAAAACGAACTCCTCAGGACTGTAATCAATTTTCTTTAGTTTTATTAACTTATCCTTTGTTGGTTCATCTGATAAAAATGTGACGTACAGCCTGTTTAAGTCCTTATTTTTAACAAAGGGATTGTTCTTCAATACTTCCTTTAATTCTTCTCGATTTCTAATTATTACCGGTACTTCAAAACCATATTCATTAAAAATTTTTTGAGCAATTTTATTCTCAAGAGTTTTGTGAGTAACCTTTTTATTTTTGAATACTGCATTTCCACTCTGAATATAAGTGTGAACATCAGTGAAATTTAATTCCTGTAAAAGAATTATAAAATCAGTCATCTTAATTATTTTCTGACCGCTGACATTAATTCCTCTCAACATTGCAACGTAAGTTTCCATAAAACTTAGTTTTCTAATGTTTGTTTGTTCGTGACATTAATTTTTCCGGGTTTTCAATTTCTTTGAATCCAAATTGTTTATATAAACCGTGAGCATCCTGAGTTGCAAGAAACCATTTGCCTACTGATTGTAATTCTCTATTTGCAAATATTTTATTCAAGAGCATTTTTGAATAACCTTTACCTCTATATTTATCAATTATAAAAACATCCATTAAGTAAGCAAATACAACCTTATCAGTTATCACCCGCGCAAAACCGATCTGCTCATCTCTTAGATAAATTCCAAAACACAGCGAATTATCAATTGATATTTTAACTTGTTCCAGAGATCTTCCTTCAGCCCAATATGATTTGGTTAAGAACTCGTGGATTAGTTTAATGTCAAGTCTGGTCTTATCTGTTGAAATTGTTATTTCACGTTCTTTGTTCATTAGCGTTTAAAAATAGTATTTCATAATATTTCAATTGTTTTGTAGGTATATTATATGGAACAAAATGTATGGAAAAATTAATGGAATTAAAACTCGCAGTATTAATAGACGGTGATAATATACCTTCTGCATATGTAAAAGAAATGATGGAAGAAATCGCTAAGTATGGAAATCCTACAATAAAAAGAATTTATGGTGACTGGACAAATCCCAAACTGACCAAGTGGAAGAATGTCCTTTTGGAAAACGCTATTACCCCAATTCAACAATACGGATATACCATCGGAAAAAATGCAACTGATTCAGCAATGATTATTGATGCCATGGATATTTTATATTCAGAAAAAGTCAATGGTTTTTGCCTGGTATCCAGCGACAGTGATTTTACTCGCTTGGCCACAAGGCTACGCGAAGCAGGGATGAATGTCATTGGTATTGGCGAGAAGAAAACACCGGATCCATTTATCGTTGCCTGTGATAAATTCATATATATTGAAATTCTTAAATATAATTCTGAGGGAACTGAAACGGATTTGACTAAGAGCAAGTCTTCACCAAAAATGAATGTTGATAAAATAACTCCAAAAGTGATTCAGCTTATTTCTTCCACAATATCCGATTTAGCAGACGATGAAGGTTGGGCTTTCCTGGGAGATGTTGGAAATCTTTTGCAGAAGAAACAACCAAATTTTGATTCTAGAAATTATGGCTTTCAAAAGTTAACTCCGTTAATTAAATCAATTAATTCTTTCGAGATTGATCAACGTGAAAGTCCAAAAGGAAGATTTAAGTTAATTTATGTAAAGAATAAATAAATGATTAGTCAAAACAATTAAGAATAGTTAAAGGAGGTATGAAGTTTAATAAGTAAATAATATTTTTGTGAAGGAAATATTCTTGCTGGTGCAATTCTGAATTAACATTAGCAAGCTTACCATTGAAATATAAAAACGCAAATAAATTTCACTCTAATAATGGTAATCACTATTTCTTTATTGTTCACCAATCAAATCTCTTCTGAAACTATTATTAAATCCTTTCCAGTCACTATGGAAATTATTCGTATTATTCTGAGTACTGCCAAATTAAGTTAATAATGAGTCACACTAAACTTTATAAGAAAGTGAATGTTCCAATTCAGTCCTACTTTCCCAACCAAACAAAATATAATCAAAGTATTCTTATACGATTTTATTGATTCTTTCCTGGCGAGGATACAGGCAAGTTACAACTATTGACTTTAACAAAACCTTCACTCTACAATTGAGTACATGTAAACGCTGCTGAATTCCACGATGACTTCTATGAAAATTGTCTATATCTTATTGTTAATTGTCTCTAAGTTTAATTCTCATTCTTTAAAAATTAATTTACATACAGATTTTAAGCTGTGAAATTGAAATTCTTTATTTGAATAAAAAACGTGATAATAATGTATTTTTATATTAAGCTAATTATAAAACAACAATTGATTTCAAATCCGGTTTGA
>JARRKK010000031.1:0-31459 GCA_037388105.1 Ignavibacteriaceae bacterium
AGGGAGCTTAATCTAAAAGCTACTGCTTATGAAATAATTACTAATCCACTAATCATTGCTGTAGAAATAGTTATAACTGAACCGATAGTGCTAATGACCACTATGTTTCCTGCAAGTCTGCTGTTGCAACCCATTGCCTCAGCCATAATAAAGCTTACTACCGCAGTAGGACAGGAGAATAAAACAAACATAATTCCCAGATCCATATTTCTAAATCCTGCTAAATATGCCCCTGTGAGTAATAAAACCGGTAAAGCAATAAGTTTTATTGCAGAAGATGTAAATGCAAGTCCCGATGCTTTCTTAATATTTTCAATATTTAGAGAACCGCCTATTCCGACAAGCGCAAGAGGTAAAGCAATATCAGCAAGAAAGTTACCTGATGAATAAATCATAGAAGGTATCTTAATTTTAAATATAGAGAATGGAAGGGCAACTACAACAGCTATGATTAGTGGATTAGTAATTATTTCATAAGCAGTAGCTTTTAGATTAAGCTCCCTCTCTTTTCGCATTGGTACTGTTAATATTATCACAGCAAGTACATTATAAAGTGGTAAAATAAACGCTAAAATAATTGAAGCTTTCCCGAGACCTGCATCACCAAATAGATTCGCAATAATTGCCAGACCCACGATTGCATAATTACTTCTGTATGCACCCTGAACAAAAACACTTAAATCCCGGCCGTCTTTTATAAAAGGAATTGATATTATCCAAACAGCAATTTTGAAGTAATTGTTACAAATTGCTCATTTATTATTTTTATTTTCTTTAAAAAATAACCTAAAGCTATTATCAGAAATACTGGTGCGACTATGTTTGCAGTAAATATTATGTTGTCAATCAAACTATCATCTTTCCTTTACTTAACGGCAACTCCCTCATACATGTATCCATGCGTTTTGGGACCTTCCTCCATTACAAAATTTTTATAATTTTCAAACCTGAAACCTGTATTTTCAATTAACTTTTTAAAATCCCTGTTAAGATTACAGCCGTCTGCCCAAATTTTTTGAAGTGGATTTAAAAAGTTTTGCCACATTTGAATTTTTGGATTGTCAGATAATCCATGTTCCTGAAAGAAAAATTTCCCATCAGGTTTAAGCACTCTATGAATTTCCTCTAACGCTTTGTTAATATTATTTATACTGCATAGAGTATAAGTGCTAACTACAGAATCAAACGATTCATTTTCAAAGGGCAGTTCCTCACCATTTAATACTTTGCTCTCTATTTCTATATCACTTTGTTGAATTCTTTTTTGCGCTTTTTTATTCATACCCGGATTCTTATCGATTATGGTTAGCTTAATTACTGTGGAAGGATAATGGGGAAGGTTTAGGCCGGTGCCAAATCCAATCTCAAGCACATCACCCGAAACACTTTTCAAGATTTCTTTTCTTGCTTCTTCAATGTGAGGTTTATCCATTGATTTATCATAAAAGAATGGAATTATTTTTTCAGAGTAAAAGCCCATATGATTTTACGCATTTATTACGTTTAAAAATTCTTTAGGAGTTGTTACTACTTTTCTCTTTTTGTAATCGAAGAAGACGATTCCCGTTTTTACTATCGCTATCACTTTCTTGTTATTTTTATTTGTTATTTGATACACGATATCACAACCGGTATTTGTAATTTCTTTTATTCCCAATTCTATTGTTAAGGTATCTCCATAAAAACCTTCCGCCTTATACTGTATTTCTGCATCAATCATAATAATTCCTGTACCTGCAATATCCAATTCTGTAAATCCATATTTATTTAAAAACCGTAAACGTGCTTCCTGTGCAAGTGAAAGAACAGCATCATTTCCTAAATGTCCATTGTAATTTATATCAGAAATTCTTATAGGAATTTCAGTTGTGAAAATAAATTTTTCGGGAATTTCGATTTTTATTCTTGCCATTTATTAAGATAGCAGATTATGAATTGATATATTCAATACTATAAATTTTAATTTTTTCTTGTTTACCTTTCAATTCAAATTCACCAATTAATTCGCTGTCGAATCCATTCAATTCTTCAGGCAGGATTTCTTTCAAGTATTCTGAGATAAGCATTTTCTTATTTTGAGGTGTGCAAAGTTTTTCTATGCGGGCAGCAGTATTCAGCACGTCTCCATGGTAAGCAATCTCGCGTTTAATATCACCAATTTCTGTGACTGTTACTTCACCACAATCAATTCCACATTTGAAGAATGGAAGCAACTCAAAATTCTTTTTATAAAAATCTTTATGCAACTTTAATTTTTTCTCAAATGCAAAGTATGATTTAATACAGTTCAAATTGTTCAAACCATTTTTCATATCCCAGCATAATACAACTTCGTCTCCTACGTACTGGTAGATGGAAGCCTTGTAATTAATCACTATGTCGGTAAGCTCATGGAAGCAATGTTGCATCAGCTTTGAATACCTATTATGCCCCAATTTTTCCGCAATTGCAGTTGATCCCTTCAAATCCATAAACATAAATATGCGGTGTTCATTCTGAGGATTACTATACTTGCCTAATATGAGTTTCAAAAGATTTCCAGGTCCAAACTTTCGATTTACCTGAAGAATGAAGTTTATAAATAATATTGCAACGACGAAGTAAGTAATAATAGATAATATATAGATCGGAGTAAAATAGTTAAATGTTGCCTGCCACTGTTCTTCAGTAATTATATTAAAGTAATTATAAACTAAATAAATAATAAATCCGGCAAAGAGGAAAGCTGTTATATATAAAGTACTTCTGATTGTTATAATCGCGCCGAAAGATCTTTTCCTCATTCTTGATGTATCAGTAAGCGTATTTATAATTGCGAACAACGCTCCAAAAATAATTGCTGTCAGGAATATTTCTAAATGAATATAACCGGAATCCAGATACTCTGTTAATTCATTTTCCTTCAACAGATGATGTAAACCCCAATATGAAATGAAAATGAATAAATATAATATCCCAATCCATCCAATGATAATGAAGAGCCACTCTTTAAATATTATTTTTGATTTTCTATTCATAATATTTGTTTCTTAACATCAAACTTAACTAATATTTATAAATTTGGTATTCTTATTAAAGGTTAATTTATAAATGCTGGAAATCAATGATAAATTATTCTTGCAAGTTTTTAATCATACTGTTGTCTAATTATTTTGAACGTCAAAAATAAATTATCTGATATCAGTAAGAATCAAGAAATTACATTTGAGGAAGTTTATTCCGATTGCTCTCCGAAGATCCTGAATTTAGCATACCGCTTTACTTCTGATGAGGAGCAGGCACGCGACCTGACGCAGGATATTTTCATAAAAGTTTTTCAAAACCTGAAAAATTTCAAAGGGGAATCAAGTGCATTTACCTGGGTTTATCGTATTGCAGTTAATCATATCTTAAATTTCTTAAAGAAGGAGAAAAGAAGAAAATTTATTCGATTGATTGATCAGAATGTAAAAGAAGCATTTAGAGAAGAAACCGGGTCCAGAACAATTATGAATCATAATCCCTCTCCTGCACAATTGCTGGAAGACGATGAAAGAAATCAAATAGTCAAATCGTTTATTGATGAGCTATCGCCTAAATACCGGGTACCATTTACACTGTTCAAATATGAACGAATGAGTTACAAGGAAATAGCCGAATCTTTAGAAATAAGCCTTAGTTCGGTTGAAACCCGGATTCATCGGGCAAGAAAGCAGTTAATTACAAAACTTGAGCCCTGGTTAAAAATTCTGTAAAAATGCTGCAAGTTTTTAACAAGTTTTATGTCTAATTAATGTGAGAAAGGATATTAAATGAGCGAACATGTTACCAAATATTTTCAGGATTGGATAGAAAACAATCTGGATGAAGAAAGAAAAACTGAAATTACAGAACATCTGAGTGAATGTTCTGTTTGTCAGGATTACTTTCAGAAACTAAAAGGTGTTCTGGAACCCATTAATATAAGTTCGGAAACCAAACTCACACCTGATCCTTTTTTGCCAATAAAAATTGAGAGTCTAATTAATAGTAAAGAAAGCAAATCATCATCCTTTGCACCTTTACTGCGCTGGTCGTTTGCAAGTATTGGGATATTTATTGCTTGTATGATTGGTATTACACTCGGAAACGGTATTGCAAAAACTGAGAGTGAAGAAATCTCCACAGAAGTATTTTATGAGTATTACGATGCATTCTCTCAAAGCGGAATTGGAGAAACATGGGAGTATCTCTCAAACTTAGAAGGAGGTGTAAATGAAAATTAAATTACTTGTTGGTGGGTTGGTGTTTTTGATCATTATAAACTTGGTTACAATCGGTACGTTTCTCTATTTACAGTTTAATAAAAGCGAGCAAAGATTTAAATACCGGCCACAGGATTCCTTGATGATACCTCCGTTCCTGCATCCGGATGGAAGGGGCAAAAATTTAAATAAAGAGCAGAGAGAAAAATTATTTGGAATGTTTGAGAAGTTCAGAAAAGAAACCAAAGATGTTAATGAGGAGATTAATGTTTTACAGGAGGAGATAAGAGATCAGTTAATGAGTGAAACTTTTGATGAGGCTGAATTAAACCAAAAAATGCAAAGGGTGGCTGACCTGAGATTAGATATTAGCAGAAGAGCAGTAAAAAATATTATTGAAGCAAAATCATTTCTCACACCTCGGCAAATTGAGCATTTCGTAAGAGCGATAATGCAATTTCATCCGCCACACAATAGAGGAATACCCCCGGATTTTAAGGGTCGCCACCGTGATCCTATGAAGAGAAGGGATAATATGAAACGATATCAGAAAGAGGGCAATAATTAAGTTCCTTTGCAAGAATTTTTGAATTTAATAGTCAAACAATTATTTATACAATTAATATAATGGAGGAATAGATGAAAGTACTAAATTTTGTTGGCGGTGTATTTATTCTATCGCTTGTATTATTTCTGGGATGTAATGAGCAAGTTAACGAACCGACACAATTTCAATCTACAGACTTAGAGCTTTATAAGTTTGAAACCGTTGAAAGTGATTTGTCTTTACTTAAATCTTGTGGTATGCCATTAATTGAGGGTGATGGTGTTTTCTCAATTGGATGGAATGAAGTATTCAGACCGTTTGATGATGATTTTCGTATTAAGGGGATGGCATTTGCTGTAGTATTTGGTGATCAGAGTACAAATTCAGACAGATTTCCGGGCTATGGATTAGATCTTGGTACGGTAACAATTAATTATGCTAATACGGAAATCAATATGTACAAAATGCAGCATGATGCACGGGGAACTGCTTACTCTTTATTTCATCGTCCGTTTGGTGGATCAGATAATTTACTCGAGTATATCCCAAATACTGATTACCAATTTGTTGTGAGCGGTTCGGATAGCTTTTCCCCTTTAACTGTAACATTAACTTCGCCATCATCACTAATAAACATTTCTAACCTTAACCACGGTGACGATATAAATGTAAACGAAGATCTTACAGTAACCTGGGATGGCGGAAATGCAGATGGTCAAATTGCTATTAGAATAATGGCTCATCGTGATCCTTTTAAAAAGGATGGCCCACCTGACGGAAGAGGTGGACGTCGGGGACATCATCAACCACCACCTCCCGCATTAAATGAGGGTGATGTTATTATTGAAATCTTAGATAATAATCCTGGTGAATATTCAATTCCGGCTGCAACAATTCAGAGGCTTATCGGAGATTCAGGTGTTGATAAACTTGTTGTTGGTGTTTCTCAGTTGGATATGAGTGTGATTGAACATGATGGCAAGTCTATAAATACTGCGATGAGAAATGGAAATAGTGTAATGCTGAATATTGTTCAATAATTTTATTTAATTATTAGCAGTTGTTATCAATCCCGCTTCTTGCGGGATTTTTTATTTTTGTAGTTTATAATCTTCGATAGAATTCGCAATCCGTTTTACAGTAGCATCTCCCAAAATTTTTCAATCACGAAGCAAAAAATTGAGTATATTCTTTGTTATTGCTAAGTTTTATCTGAAACGATAATTTTAATTCAAATATTTCTATAAGATAACAGGAAAGGATTTACGCAATGGGAGACAGAGGCGGCAAGAAGGATAAGGAGAAGGGGCAGAAACAGAAGAAAAGTAAACAAGACCAAAAAGCAAAAAAGAAGTTAGATAATCAACCGAAAAGGACTCCGTAACAGGAAGCAGGGTGCAAATCTTAACTATTAAACCGTTTCTTCTGCAAGATTTTGGGAAATGTTATCTGGATCTGATGTAGGACATATTGCTGAAGTTTCTCAAATGGATTTTCGTGCTGTTGAATATGAGAACGATACACTGTGAACAGCGATGAGAAATGGCAACAGCGTGATGATGAATGTTGTTCATTAATATTATTTATATTTAAATTGTTGTAATGAGCCCCGTTTAGTTGGGGTTTTTTACTATAGTTTGAAAACCTCTATAGGATTTGCAAATCCTTTTACGTTAACGTTTCCCAGAGATATCCATTCAATACCATCTGCTTTCACATTATCAATTACATCTTTGGACACAATTACCGCAGAGTTGAACTCTTTATTTAATTGTTCCAATCTTGAAGCTAAAATTACAGTGTTTCCTATTACTGAATATTGCTTTCTGTCTTCTGTACCTACATTGCCTGTAACAACGATTATTTCGTTTGCTGCGTTAACCGCGTTATCGGTATGCTTCTCATCCTCAACAGGCGCACCGAATGTTGCCATAAAACCGTCGCCTAAAATCTGGTTAACAATACCACGGTTCTTTTTTACAATATCAATCATAAAGCTAAGGGCTTCATTCTGGTACTTATTAATTTCTTCAGGTGTTTTTCCTTCACAAAAATTTGAAAAATCTCTTATATCCAGGAACATAACCGTGGCTTTACGTTCCCTGCTTGTTATTTTTAAATTATTCTGGATGAATTCATCCACAACCTCTTTCGATACCTGCTGACCAAAAGCTTTTTCCAGGTTGTTCCTTTCATGAAGTGTATGATAGGATGTAAATATGTTTTTCCTGATCTTTAAAGAAACTATTCCTGCAACCACCCCTGCCATTAATAAAAATAAGGATTTTGCAACGTAAAGAGGAAACATATTAAGGATGGCCAGATCGCCGCTATATTTGTTTTGATTGTAATAAAAAAGTGCCAGGATAAGGTATTCCGCCGATGCAACAAATCCGGCAAATATGCTTAATTTTAAATCCAGGTCGAAGATGGAAAGTATTATGAACAGAAAATAGAAAAACACAATAGGGCTAATTATTGCTGTTGCTGGATTGTATTGGGATGCAAATACAATTATAACCAACGATGGGATACTTGTTTCGATAAAAGTATTTATGTACAAAAATATTAAATATTTTTTCCTGCTTTTTTTGAACCAAACTATCTGGAATTTTCTTACCAGTATAGATCTTACTAACAATCCGATTAAAATAACAATTAACCATTGAAATGGTTTTACCAGATTATTCTCAAATATATTAAGGTAATATGAGTTAACAGCAATAAGAAATAACATTACCACTATTATTCCGGATAGAAGCAATCCTCTGAACTTCTCGCTTTGCAATCTCTCCTTTGAGAATTCCGTCTCGAATGAACATCAGGCTTAAGCATTTTTAACGGCGGCAGCATTGGTGCTTTCTTTTCATGGTAATCCTGCATTGAGGATAATATCTCATCCAGTATTTTTATTACTTCAAAAATATGGGGACCTTTATTCAGCATTACACATTCGGCTTGTTCTGCAGATGCTGCATCTGTTATCTCTGCCCGGGAAGGTCTTCCCTTTTTTGCCATTGTTTCAAGAACCTGTGTTGCCCATACAATCGGGATGTGAGCAGCTTCGCAAAGCCACAATATTTCTTCCTGGGTTTGTGCAAGTTCTTTCCAGCCGCATTCAATTGCCAGATCACCTCGTGCAATCATAACTCCAATTGGATGGTGGCGCATTGCTGCAAGAAGTATTGCCGGCAGATTTTTAACACCGCTTTTTGTCTCAATCTTTAAAATTATTCCAAGGCGTTCTGCATTTAGAGTTTTTAGCTCGGCTAATAGTTCAAATACATCCTGCGTATTATTAACAAAGGATATATTAACAACATCAGCATACTTTGCAACGAACTTAAGGTCTTCTTTATCTTTAACAGTTAAGCCGCTTATCGAAAGTTGACTCTCGGGCAGGTTTATTCCCTTATCGGCCCTTAGCTTTGCACCTTCTTCTTTTGCATATGTTATTTTAACTTCAATTCTTTCGGAATCTACAGACTTAATCTCTCCTTCAATCTTTCCATCGTCCAGAATAATCTGTTCGCCTACTTTTACGTCACTAAATACTTCCGGTAATGTGCAGGAAATGTGAGCCGGTATAACAAGGTTTCCTTCATCATCATATTCTGCGGGATCACCCGCAATATCTTCTTTATGAAGCATTAGCTTATCTCCAACTTTAAGAATTATCTTTTCTTCAAGTGGAAGCATCTCACCAACTTCAGTTGTTAATTCTTCCCCTTTGTTTTCATTTTTTATTGTGAGTACTGTTCCGGTAGTTACATAAGCTGAATCATAACACTTCGCCATCCAGCCGGGTTTACTTTGTTTATCCACTTTCAGTTTACATTTTTTGTTTCTTGAATCTGTGAATGCAATAATTGAATCATTCTTTAAACTATTTAACCATTCTTTTGGGACGGGAATAATCATATCTTCATCATTATCAGATTCTGTTCCTTGTGGTGCAAGCCACACTTCGGATGGTGAAGTAACCTTTCCAATTAAATCACGTTCTGGTTGAAGGCGAACTACTTTTGGTCCGGGTCGCATTGTGCCGGTTCTCAATTTTGGTCCGCCAAGATCCATGCATACTTTCACATTCCTGCCTGTCTGGGTTTTAGCTTTATGAATTTTATCAATCATTCGTTTCCAGACTTCGGTATCATCGTGTGCGCAGTTTACCCGTGCGCTATTCATTCCCGAGCTAACAAGTTTTTTAATGTATTTATAATCATCTGCTGCTTCGGTAGGGAGTGTTACCATTATTCTAACCTTACTTCCTTTTAACTTTTTACCAAGCAAAGCAGAGGTATTTGATCTAATAATTTTTCTACCCTTCTTAAAAGATACCAATGGTTTTTCTTCTTCTAACTGTTCTTTTTTATGGATTTTAATTAATAGATTTTTAACCGTTGTAATGCTTGCCATTACGTGGCTTTCGGCCCTGCCAAGACGGGAGATACCAAGCTGTCCAAGTGTATCCTGCAGCTCTCTTATGTCCTGGTTTCTTAATGCGAGGTAATGTATTAGGTTTAATGCGCTTTTTTGATTGGCCGGATGAATTTTCTTTAATCGCTTTTCGTATTTCTTTTCAAGATCTTTTGCTTCACTTTCAATTTGCTCGAGCTGCTCGAGTAATTCAATTACTCTTTTCTTTTTGAGTTTCATTTTGTTTTTCCCTCATTTTTTTCTTAAACAAAACTATGAAGATTATTTATCAGATATTGTATTTCAGAATACATAGTGATATTTATCATTCCAATCTCCTGCTAATTCTAAGCGAATAGAAGAATATAATCAGAATCACCATCAATAAAACAATCAAATATTAAACTGTCTTTTTATAATTCAAAATTGCCAGTGTATTAAACCCAATTGCAAATATTGATATTATTCCCAGGTTGGGTATAATATCTGTAAAGCTGCTTCCTTTTAGTACTATCATTCGCGTCACTTCAATAAAGTAGCTTACCGGATTCATATAAGCAAGTATGCGTGCCCAGTCAGGCATATTTTCAATTGGAGCAAACAAACCGCTTAAAAGAATAAAAACGGTCATAAAGAAATATGCAATAAACATAGCCTGCTGTTGAGTTTCTGCAAATGTTGAAACTAACAATCCAAATCCTAACAACGCAATTAAATACACTGCAGCAAAAAGGTAGACTAACAGAGGATTGCCCATCGGAAAGATGCCATACACTATGTAGCTAATACCAAATCCAATAGAAAGTACGACGTTTCCAAGAATCCAAAAGGGAATTAGTTTGCCTAAAATAAATTGATACTTTTTAATGGGCGAAACATTTAATTGTTCAATAGTTCCATCTTCTTTTTCTTTAACAATATTGATAGCCGTTAATAGGAAACCAACAAGTGTTACTAATAATACCAGAACACCGGGAACCATAAAATATTTGTAATTCATTTTTGGATTAAACCAGTTGCTCGTAGTTATTTCAATCACAGGTATTGGATTTACTCGCGGCGGTTGTATCCATTCAACTCTAACTTCGTTGTTAAAATCCTGGATGATCGTACTTGCATATGAAACTGACAATCCGGAACTTTGACCGTTTATTGCATTAGCAATTATCATCACCTTAGATTTATTATCTCTTATCAAATCCCGTTCAAATCCTTGTGGAATTTCCACAATCAAATCTGCCTTATCTTCTTCAACAACTACTAAAGCATCTTTATAAGTTTCAGAAACATTTGTCAGCTGAAAATATCCGGAAGAGGTAAATTTATTAATCAATTGTCTTGAATATTCAGAATGGTCGTGATCAACAATACTCATATTAATATTTTTCATCTCATAATTAGCTGCATTGGGCAGGATAATTAATTGAACTACGGGTATTGCAAATATCATTCTTAAAATAAGATGGTTTCGTGATATCTGAAGAAATTCTTTTCTCAATAAAAATAATAGAGCTCTCACTGCAACCTCACCTTAAATCTTTTTATACTTACAATCAAAAAGAACATTGTCATACCAAGAATTATTAGTAACTCGTTCCAGATTTCGGATAGACCGATTCCTTTTATCATTACATCTTTAACCATAATGATATACCATTTTGCCGGGACAATATTAGAAATGATCTGCAATATCAGAGGCATATTTGCAACAGGGAATGCGTATCCACTAAGCATAACAACAGGCAGCATTAAACCCATCAACGATATAATCATAGCAGCTTGTTGAGAACTTGTTAGGGTAGATATTAAAATTCCTAAAGATAACGCGCATATGATGTAAATAATTGTTATGAAACTTAGAAGAATAAAGCTCCCTTGAATTGGTATTCCAAAAACAAAATTACTTATCAGTAAAATTGTTACTACATTAACCAGTGAAACTATAAAATAAGGTATAACTTTACTTGCAATAACTATTGCAGGTTTCATTGGAGAGACGAGAAGAACTTCCATCGTGCCTAATTCTTTTTCTTTTACTATTGAAATAGAAGTCATCATTGCAGAAATAAGAAGAAGGATCATCCCCATTACGCCCGGCACAGAAGAATACTCACCCTTTAACTGTGGATTATAAAGCATTCTTATTTCTATGTTAATTGTATAGGGCAATTCTTTATGCTGGTTTAATTCCTGTTGATATTCCCTTACGATTGCACTTACATAATTAGCTAAAGTATTTGCCTGGTTAGGATCAGAAGCATCAGTAATTATTTGCATCTGCGCTTTATTTGTATGTAGAAGATCGTTTTGAAAATTTGGTTGAAAAACGATTGTTAGTTTTATTCGCCCAGTCTTAAAAGCTTTTTCAATTTGATCATTTGATGAAAGTGATTCGTAAATATCAAAGTAAGTACTGCTTTCAATTCGAGTTATAATGTTTTGAGTTGCTTCATCTTTAGAGTTGTCTAAAATTGCAATGTTGCAGTTTCGGGTTTCAGTTGTAATTGCAAATCCAAAAATTAACAACTGCACAATAGGTAAACCCAAGAGCACGAGCATCGAACGCTTATCGCGCAGGATGTGATGGAATTCTTTTTTTACAAATGTTAAAAGCTGTTTCAAAAAAATCAATCTCCTCTTTTCGCACTGCGGGCAAGCATTAAAAAAACATCATCCATAGATTTTGCATTAAATTGTTTTTTTAATTCTGCAGGTGAATCCAATGCCTTTATTACTCCATCGACCATAATTGAAACACGATCGCAGTACTCTGCTTCATCCATATAATGAGTCGTTACGAAAACTGTTATTCCATTATGAGCGGCTTCATAAATCATATCCCAAAACTGCCTTCTGGTAATCGGATCAACTCCACCGGTCGGTTCATCAAGAAAAACAATTTTAGGAGTGTGAAATATTGCAGTGCTGAATGCAAGTTTTTGTTTCCAGCCAAGGGGTAGGGAACCAACTAACTTATTAGCGTCATTTTGTAAATTTAATTTCTCCAACAACTCATTACACTTTGTTTCAATTTCATCATCATTGAGTCCATAAATTCCGCCAAAGAGAGTTATATTTTCTTTTACGGTCAAGTCCTCGTAAAGAGAAAATTTTTGACTCATATATCCGATACTTCTTTTAATGTTTTCTGTGTCTTTATAAACATCGAAACCGGCTATATTCGCATCTCCGGAACTTGGTTTGGAAATACCAATAAGCATTTTCATTGCCGTTGTTTTGCCTGCACCATTGGCACCCAGAAAGCCAAAGATCTCACCTCTGTAAATTTCAAAAGTCAATTCATTAGCAGCGATAAAATCACCAAATTTTTTCGTGAGTTTATCTGTTTTAATTACGATTTCGTTGAGTCGTATTTGATTTTGCGATTAGACTCATAAAACAATCTTCAATACCTGGTTCTATCTTTTTTATTTCCAGATTAGTTTGATTTTGTAGATAAGTTTTAAGTTCATTCAAATCAAAGTTGTCATCATTTAATACGAGGTGATGTTTATCTCCGAAAGCAAAACAGGATTTAGTTTTAGGAAAACTTCTTAAATCTGTTAGAAGCTTATACATATTCTCGGAGCGAACAGCATAAAGATTGTTTGCAAATCTACTGACAATATTATGTGGTGTGTCAATTTCTAAAATTTTACCATTTTGTATTAGAGCAATTCTATCGCAAAGTTTTGCCTCATCCATATAAGGGGTTGAAACGAGAATACTTATTCCTTGCTCTTTCAATCTTTTTAGCATTTCCCAAAATTCTGTCCTGGAAACTGGATCAACACCGGTTGTTGGTTCATCAAGAAAGAGAACTTTTGGTTTGTGAATTAGTGCGCAGCTGAGTGCAAGCTTTTGTTTCATTCCGCCGCTAAGCTTTCCCGCACGACGATTTTTGAAAGGCTCGAGCTGCACATAAATATCTTCGATTAAATTGTAATTAGCTTGAATAGTGGTATTAAAAATTGTAGCAAAAAACTCTAAATTTTCTTCTACAGTCAGGTCCTGGTAAAGTGAAAACCTGCCTGGCATGTATCCAACAATTTTTCTGATTTCTTTGTAATCTTTAACAACATCCAGTTCCATTACCGAAGCACTTCCGCTGTTGGCAAGAAGTAAGGTTGTTAGAATTCTGAAGAGTGATGATTTGCCGGCGCCATCCGGACCAATCAATCCAAACAACTCACCTTCTTTGACTGACCTGAATTTATTTCAGGGTCTCAATAAATAATTTAAGATGCTAAAATGAATTCAGCATTAATTTCGGAATTTTACTTCGCCGTACATTCCAATTTTTAAGTAACCATCATTTTTAACTCTTATCTTAATTGCATAGACAAGGTTAGCACGCTCATCTTTCGTTTGAATTGTTTTAGGAGTGAACTCAGCTTTAGAGGAGACCCAATAAATTTCTCCTTCCAGTTCTTTCTGTTCACCATCACCCTTATCGACGTAAACCTTTACCTCCTGATCAAGTTTAACTTGACCTAACTGATCACCATTTATATATGCACGCAAAATCATTTCGGATAAGTCAGCTATTTTATAAAGTGCTTTACCACCAGAAGTCATTTCATATTGTTTAGCATAACGGGTTAACACTGTCCCATCAATTGGATTTTTTATGATACTTTTATTTATCTGATCCTGAATCTGTTCAACTTGTGCAATCAGCGGAAGTGTTTCGCTTCGCATTCCCTGCTTGGTAATTGTTAAGCTGGATTTTGTTGCATCGTATTGCTTATTCAAAACATCAAGTTGAGAGTTTATATCATCAAGCTGTTTTGTTGTTGCAGCATCTGATTTCACAAGATTTTCAATTCTCTTTTTTTCCCTTTCAGCAGTTTCAATCTGTTCCTGTATTGCAGCGAGCTGTGTAGGAATATCCGGCTGTCTACTCAACACGGATTTAATAGTTGATTCAAGTTGTTTCTTTTTCAGATATAACTGAGTTGTATCAACCAATCCTACAATCTGATCTTTTTTTAGAACCATCCCTTCTTCAACATCAAACTTCAGAAGTTTTCCCATCGCCTCGGTAGAAACGATTACTTCTTCAGATTCGAAAGTTCCGGTTGCGTCAAAATCTCCATTCCCGTTTGAGCAAGAAAATAATAAAGTGGTAAGTAGAAATAGGACAATTCTGAATAATCTTTTTTTCATTTTCATCTCTATTATGATTTTTAATTTCCTGTTGTGATTTTATAATTGTACTGGGCTAGTAATAATTGAATTTTATGAATTTCTAAATTTTGTTTTGCAGTATCTTCTGCATTTAATTCACGTATGTAATCGTTTGAAGTAATAACCCCATTTTCAAGTTTTGATTCCGCAGCTATTTTGACAGAAGTTCTTAGTTCAATAATACTTTTATCAACATCAATCATTTTATTTAGTTTATCTATTTCCTGTAATTGCTGATTAGTAATAATTTTTGTATTTAACAGAAAAGTTTCCGATTGCGCATCGATGCTCTGCAGGTTTAGCTGATTGATTTCACTTTCATTTCCATAGCTATAGAGATTTGACAGGGACCAGGATAGACGAATACCGGTTATGTAATACCAGTCAAATTCATTGACAAACATATTTAATCCCGGTCTTCCATAACCACCCTGAAAAAAGAGGTTAGCTTTAGGAATAATTTTGGAAACAGTTAGTCCATCCTGATATTCAACAAGATTTTTTTGAGCCGAGTAAAGACTTAATTCCGGTCGAATGATTTCATTTACGGGCAGAAAACTAACTTGTTTGGGTATTAATAGTGCGGTTGACTCATTTAAATTTTCATTGATCAGTAATCCGAGCATATTTAGATAAATAATCCTGGAAGAGGTCAGTTCAATTTTACGTTGCTCTGTTTTCAATAATTCTGCTCTTAAAACATCAACATCAGATTTTGTAGCAGTGCCGTTTTTATATGCTGCGTCAAGCTTTGAAATACTTTTATTCAGATCATCTTTTACTAATTTAAGTTGGGTTAATTGTGCGTCCAGAAGAAGCACCCCTAAGTAAATCTGATTGACCCTTTCTTTTACCTTCAATAATTCAATTTCAATCTGTTGGTTATCAATTTCATTAATTGATTCTTCAATTCCTGCCTGTGCACTCATTACCCCACCATCATAAATTGTTTGAGTAACATCAGCTACAAATTGATATTGATCTAAAGAAAGTCTTTCAATTACAATTCCAGGTAAAAGCTCTGGAACTTGTGTTACATCGGATTGATAGGTTGCCTGACCACGAATTGTAATTTGTGGAAAATATCCATTCCAAACATTGCTGACACTGTAATCTTTAGATTTTTCAACATAGTCTTTCTGCTTGATTAGTGGATAATTAATTCTTGCTTTTTCATAGCAGTCTTCAAGTGTAAGTTGCGTTTGCGGAATAATAAATTCCTGACTTATTAATATTAGAGTTATAATTAATAGTCGTTTCATAACTACTTCTTATTTATTGTTTTATTAAAAATTTTTCTTCCTTTTTCTGTTACAATTCCTCCGATTACCACTTTGAATACATATAACGCTGCTTCCCCAATAGAAAAATTGTTGTTGAGAATAAACTCAGGATTTACAATCGCCCGCACTGAAGAAACGAGTGTGTTCATTATTATCTGTGTTGGATAATCAATGAACAAACCTTCTTCTTTTCCCTGATCAATAACTTTTGTAATATTTCCAAACATCATTTTTGTCCTGAAATTGTCTATTTCAATCCACATTGCTGGAAAATGTATTCTGATTTCATCCATTCTCTTCGAAGAAATTTTTCCTGAAGTTTTTGCAAGGATTTTATGGAGTTCAGCCAGTTTTTCAATTGCATTTTTATCGGAGCTCAATGCCGGGATGATTTTTTTCTTCAGTCCTTCCATAAAATGTTTGGCAATTGCCATAACAAGTTCATCTTTGGATGGAAAAAATTTATAGATAGTTTTCTTACTCATTTTTAATTCTGAAGCAACTTCATCCATTGTGGTTTTATAAAAACCATCTCTAAAGAACTTTTCTTCAGTCGATTCAATTATTTTATTTTGCTCATTCATATAACCCTTGGAAACTATTTTTGTTTTTCTGGTTTCCAATATAACGGATGGAAACTATTTTGTCAAGTTTTAGTTTCCAATAGTGCTTTAAATCACTAAAAACGGACTCTTGTTATTGATTTTATTAATGGTTAAAATTCTAATAAAGAGAGGAGGAAAATATGAAATGTATTTTAATTCTCGGATTCATGTTAGTTCTATCAATCAGTTCACTTGCTCAAGCGAAAACCGAACAAGATATTGATTATGCATACCAAAATGCTAAGAAGGGAATTTACTGGGCTTTAACAAATATACCGGAGAAGAAAACAAAAATAGAAACGGAATTAATTGCTGATGATAGGTTGTACGCTGAAGTGAAACTAAATAAAGAATTTAATGGTGTAAAAATTATATCAATAGGTTACTACCACTCAAATAAAGTCACAATAACTATTTACAAATCTTATGATAGTCTAACAGAAGAGGGTTACTTTAAACTTGAACCTGCAAGTGAGTAAAGATCCCTGGTTTATTTTCCCGTTACAATCCTTCAATTGATTCTATAAACAATTATTGTGAATTAACCTTATTTGTCTCAACAGGATAATCTTTTGCTATCCAACCAATTGTACCATCATTCAAACTTTTAACGTTTGAATAACCCATAGATTTTAAAATTAATACACCTTTAATTGAATCGTTACCTCGATTACAAACTGTGACAATTGGATAGTCTTTGTTCTCAGGTAGCCTGCTGTCTCCATAAAGTAAACTATCCAGAGGAATGTTAATAGAATCAACAATATGAGTAGCGGTATATTGATCCCTATTTCTGATATCGATATACAAGGGATCAGTTTTGCTTCTTGAATTATATGCTTCTGTTATATTAATTGTGTTTGATTCGTTACGAGATAACTCTAACATATTCTCCAGTAGTTCAGCATTTTTACTATTAAAACTTAAGTTGGCTGGTTCGCTGATCATATTTTTAAACATGTCAGGAAAATGTCGCTGAAAGGAACTTCCATATTTGTAAGCATTGTCAGGAAATATAACAACTACTACAGCGTTCTCATCATCTTCAATAACTTTTAAAGCACCTGCCAGGGCAAGTCCTGACGAAGGGCCTGCAATAATACTTTCCTCTCTATTTATACGTAAGCACAAATCATATGCCTCCGATGTAGTAACTTCAACTAGTTCATCGTAAAGTTCCGGAAAAAAGAATTTTGTCTGTCGCAATTGTACGAGACTTCGAACACCAGGAATATCATGACCTTCTTCGGGATGCACGCCGATCAACTTTATAGAAGGATTTTTTTCTTTTAAATATTTTCCGGTTCCGGTAATTGTACCGCAAGTTCCTAATGATGCTACAAAATGAGTTATTTTCTGATCAGTTTGCTTCCATACCTCAGGGCCCGTTGTTTTGTAATGACTATTTGGATTAGCCTGGTTTACATATTGATTAAGCATATGATAACCTGGTTTTTGTGCGGTTTCCATTGCTAAGGCAATCGCACCTTCAGGAGCTCCCGGTGCCGGACAGAGGGTATCTTCAACTTCTACTACATCAGAACCGAAGAATTTTAATAGTGTTCTTTTTTCTTTAGGGATCATTGAAGATAGTGGTGTAGTAACACCATATCCTTTGGCATTAGCCATCATAGCTAGAGCAAAGCCTGTGTTTCCAGAAGTTGGTTCTACTAATTGCCTAACTTCATCTAAAATTCCTTCTTCTTCAGCTTCAGCTAATAAGTTTGCACCAATTCTATCTTTTATAGCACCAAAAGGATTGTACCATTCCAGCTTGGCATATAATTTTGTTTGTTTATATGGAACAACATGATTTAACCGAACTATCGGAGTAGGGTTATCCTCATTAGATAGCATCTCTACTATTGAATCATAAACACGTTTTATGTGATCCGGTTGTTTTTCTCTTTTAATAATTTTCATATCATTACCTAATGAGTTAAGCATATAAATTTTTAATTCTTTCAACATGATTACCAACGAGTAGATTCACATCTTCTTCCTTTCCCAGAAGATCTTGCAGAGTAATCTGACTTAAAACATTATCAAGCATCATTTGAATTGTTCTCCAGAGTGATCTGATACTACAATCAATTGTATTTGTACAAATATTATCAATCCCGGCATGTTGTTCGCAGAATCCAGATTCAAATAGTTTTCCGCCTAGCGCTGCCATCACATCGTTTACAATTATTTTATTTGCTCCAACTTTTAGTTTATATCCACCGGTTTGTCCCCGAGCACTATCCACAAAACCTGCTAATCTTAATATTCTGAGTATCTTTCCTGCATTGGAAACAGATATCCCTTCCAATTCGCTTAATTCAGGAATTGTTAATCCATTGGGAGATTTACTTTTTGCGATCCTTAAAAGTAATCTCATACCAAAATCTTCTTGTGCGCTAAATTTCATAATTCTTTTATATTTATCCTGAACTTGTTTCAGGATCTTTTATTATGATGAAAGTTGCTGAAATGATCCGGGAGCTGCCGGACGATATATTCAGTTATCCGTTAAACAAAGGTATTTTTGATCCACAAGCTACTGCATATTTTACTTCTGCAAATTTTTCAGGAGAAATTGATGGTCCTTTATTACTGCATAAATTATTAAATGATTCTTTCCAGACATTTGCAATTTCTTCTGCTGATCTTCCTTCAATATGATGACGTGGCATAAAGTTTACAAGCTTTCCGTTTTTAAACAAAGCAATGCTTGGAGATGAAGGAGGAAATCCTTCAATTTTTTGCCTTATAGTATCAACGACATCTTTTTCCTGTCCGGCAAACCCGGTATAAATTTTATCAGGGATAATATCATTCTGTAATGCTAATGAGATTCCCGGTCTGGCACTACCAGCTGCACATCCACACACTGAGTTAATCATAACCAAAACAGTTTTATCATCATTTACATTTATTGCTTCCTCAACCTCAGCTGGCGTAAGCAGCTCTGTAAATCCAACTGCTACCAGTGCATCACGCATTGGTTGCACAGCATTTTGATCATACATTGGTCCCCTTGTGTTTATGTTAAACATTGTTACTCCTTAATTTTTTATTTGTTAGTTGCTTTTTCACTTTTAATACATACCAAGTTTTACTTTTGCTTCATCGGACATCATCTCTTTATCCCATGGCGGTGACCAAACTATCTCTACTTTTGCATCTTTCACTTCAGGAATTGATATGACTTTCATTTCAACTTCAGGCGGTAATGAGCCTGCTACCGGACAGGCAGGCGAAGTTAAGGTCATCTTGATGTTCACTTTTGCATCTTCGTCAATCCCTATTTCATATATCAGACCCAATTCAAAAATATCTACAGGTATTTCCGGGTCGTAACAGGTCTTTAAAACTTCTATTACTTTATCTTCTAATTCTTGTTTATTTAATTCACTCATAATCTAATCTTTTACTTATCATTAATATCTAAATGAAATTCATTCTGTTGTTACAGATCTGTCATTTTCATGTAATGCAGAATTCATAGTATGCCAGGCAAGCGTTGCACATTTAACTCTGACCGGGAATTCCTGCACGCCTGAAAACACCGCAAGTTTCCCAAGTTTATCATCTTTGCCCGGGTTTTTGCCAAGGTTACCGGTAATCAAATCCTGAAAGTTTCTAAAGATTTCCTCAGCTTCTTCTGTTGTTTTCCCTTTGATTTCAGAAGTCATCAATGACGCGGATGCTTTCGAAATAGCACAACCGGAGCCCTGGAAAGAAACATCCGTCACAATACCCTCGTCTACTTTTAGATATACATGAATTGTATCACCACACAACGGATTGTAACCTTCGCAATCCTGAGTAAAGTCTTCCATTTTACGGTAATTACGCGGACTCTTGTTATGGTCCAATATAACTTCCTGGTATAGTTCTCTTAGTTCTTGATCCATTATCCGAACTCCTCAATAATTTTTTTCAAGCCGTTAACCAAAACATCAATTTCTTCCTTAGTGTTGTACATTGCAAATGAAGCTCTGGAAGTTGCTGGTATATTATAATGATCCATAACAGGTTGTGTGCAGTGATGTCCCGTCCTTATTGCAACTCCTTCAAAATCTAAAAATGTTCCAATATCGTGAGGATGAACATTATCTAGAACAAAGGATAGAACACCAACTTTTTCTCTCGATGTGCCAATAATCTTTAAGCCCGGAATAAGGTTAACTGCTTCGGTTGCGTACTCTAGCAAATTCATTTCGTGGATTGAAATCTTTTCTATTCCGACTTTTGATACATATTCGATAGCTTTTCCTAATCCGATTGCACCTGCAATATTTGGAGTGCCTGCTTCAAACTTATGGGGGAGTTCATTGTAAGTAGTTTTTTCAAATGTAACTTTTGAAATCATATCTCCACCACCCTGATACGGCGGCATAGAATCAAGCAAATTCACTTTGCCATATAAAATGCCAATCCCTGTAGGGCCATATAATTTATGGCCTGAAAAGGCAAGGAAATCGCAGTCAATTTCCTGCACATCAACTGGAATATGATTTACTGCCTGCGCAGCATCCAATAAAACAGGGATGTTGTTTTGATGAACCAAATCTATGATCTTTTTTACAGGATTTACTGTCCCGAGGGAATTAGAAGCATAAACGACAGAAACAAACTTTGTTTTATCAGTTATCAATTTTTCGAAATCTTCGAAGATAATCTCACCTTCATCGTTGATGGGAATAATTTTTAGTTTTGCATTCCTTTCATTGCATATTAACTGCCAGGGAACAATGTTCGAATGATGTTCCATTTGTGAGATAATTACTTCATCACCTGACTGTAAATTTATCCTGCCATACGATTGTGCTACTAAGTTAATTGATTCGGTTGTCCCTTTTGTAAAAATGATTTCATTTTTACCTAATGCATTAATAAATTTTTTGATTTTAATTCTAGCTGTTTCATATGCTTCAGTAGCAACACCGCTTAATGCATGAACACCTCTGTGAATATTTGAGTTCATTGTTGAGTAGTACTTTTGTGCTTCTTGTATAACACTAATAGGCTTCTGTGTTGTTGCAGCATTATCAAGATACACCAGCGGTTTGTCATGAACATATGTACGCAGAATTGGAAAATCGTTCCTTATTTCCTCTACATCATATACAGTTGAATTTGATATCACAGATATTTCTTCTTTTAAGTTCATTGCTGCTATTAATTATTAAATCGCTTTGATAAGATGTCTTCTAAATATTTTCTTATAAATTCAACTTTAATCGGTGATATTACTAAAGAAGCAAAAGCGTTCAGAAGCATTGCAGTTGCAAATTTGTCACTTATTCCTCTAGATTTTAGGTAGAACTTTGCTTCCTCATCAATTTGTCCGATAGTTGCGCCATGAGAACATTTAACATCGTCGGCAAAGATTTCCAGTTGCGGTTTGGTATTTACAAGTGCATTATCGGATAATATGATATTATTGTTCTTTTGAAATGCGTTGGTTTTTTGTGCATCCTGTCTTACTAAAACTTTCCCGTTAAATACACCCTTTGCTTTATCATCAAGAATTCCAATATAATGTTCGTGGCTGTCACAATGTGCTTTTGCATGATCAATTAGAGTATGTACATCGAACAGTTGCTCGTCATTAATCAGAAATAATCCATTCATTGTGCACTCGCTGCTTTCATCGTTAAATTTTGAATTAAAATTATTACGAGTGATTGCAGCACCTTTAGAAAAGGAAAAAGATCTAAAGTTACTGTACCGCTCTTGAACTACATCCATCTGTGCTATGTGGAATGCATTTTTACTTTCTTCCTGCAGTTTAATATTTTCGAACACAGCATTTTCGTCGACAAATACCTCCGTAACAGTATTAGTGAAATAAATGTTTTCATCATCTGAGACGTAATGTTCAATAATTGTTAACTGACTATTTTTTCCGGCAACAAACAAATTCCTTGGCTGAGTAATAATTTTTTTATCTGACTCGGAAGTAATGAAAACAATATGAATGGGGTCTTTAACAATCTTTCCATCAGGAACATAAACAAATGCACCGTCTATTAGAAATGCAGTACTTAATGCGGTAAATACTTGATGGTCATCATCAGCATACTTACCAAAGTGTTTCAGAACTATATCCGGATAGTTTTTTATTGCATCCGATAGGCTTCCAACGATTACCCCATCCGGAAGTTTTTTAATTTTTGATTTTACGGTAGAATAATGACCGTTTATAAACACCAATTGATGAGAGCGTAATTCGTCAAAATGATAATTACTGACTAGTTTTTTTGAAATACTTGTTACTTTATCGGCCATGCTGAAATCGTTATTCAACAATGGTAAAATATTTGTATATCGCCATTCTTCGTCTTTTGTAGTTGGAAGAGGAAGCTCGTCAAAAGTTTGGAGTGCATTTTCCCGAAATTGGTTCAGTTCAGGTGTGCTCTCTCCATTCAATCCTTGTTTGAAGGCATTATGATTTTTAATAAACTGCTTTTTAAAATTTGATATGTTCTTATCCATTTGCGGTTTCTCTATTGATTTTTATACAATAACTTTTTTTATTGGGTGACAGTTTGTTTTACGATGTTTTTTAACCAATCGTAACCTTTGTCTTCAAGTTCAAGTGCCAATTCTTTACCACCGGATTTAACGATCTTTCCATCATGAAGAACGTGAACATAATCTGGAATTATATAATTAAGCAGTCTTTGGTAATGGGTTACAACCAAAGTCGCATTATCTTTTGTTTTTAGTTTGTTCACACCATTTGCAACAATTTTTAGCGCATCTATATCAAGACCCGAATCGGTTTCATCAAGTATTGCAAGTTTTGGATTCAGTACAGCAAGTTGGAAAATTTCATTCCTTTTCTTTTCTCCACCTGAAAACCCTTCGTTCACACCTCTTTTTAAGAACGAGTCGTCGAGGTCAACTAATTTGATCTTTTCTTTAAGAAGTGAAAGAAAATCCATAGTGTCAAGTTCTTCTTCACCTTTGTATTTTCTAATTTCATTAAGTGCAGTTTTAAGAAGATTTGTATTGCTTACACCGGGAATTTCAATTGGATATTGAAATGCAAGAAAAACTCCTTCTCTTGCTCTGTCTTCTGGAGAAAGTTCTAATAGGTTTATTCCGTTGTATAAAACTACTCCATCAGTAACTTCATACTCGTCTCTGCCTGCAATTACCTGAGCTAAAGTACTTTTTCCGGATCCATTCGGACCCATAATTGCATGAATTTCTCCGGCATTTACCTTCAAATCAATTCCTTTTAGAATTTCATTTCCTTCAATGCTTGCGTGTAGATTTTTTATTTCTAACATCAAATTAACATCCTTATAAATTGTTCAATTATTTTTTTCCTAATAAAATTTGAATGACTATCCAACACTGCCTTCGAGGCTGATACTCAGAAGTTTCTGCGCTTCAACAGCAAATTCCATAGGCAGCTCTGCCAGTACTTGTTTTATGTAGCCATTCACAATTAGGCCGATAGCATTTTCAGTTTCAATACCACGCTGATTTAAATAAAATACCTGGTCTTCACCAATTTTAGAAGTAGTTGCCTCGTGCTCAATATGTGCAGTCGGGTTGTTTATTTCCAGATAAGGAAATGTATGCGCACCACATTTATCTCCTATAAGCAGTGAATCACATTGTGAAAAGTTGCGTGCATTTTTTGCCTTCTTAGATACCTTCACCAATCCACGGTAACTGTTCTGACCCTTACCTGCAGATATTCCTTTAGAAATAATTGTACTTGATGTATTATTTCCTAAGTGAATCATTTTTGTGCCTGTATCAGCTTGCTGCTGGTTATTTGTTACTGCCACAGAATAAAATTCACCAACAGAATTATCACCTTGAAGAATACAACTTGGATACTTCCACGTAATTGCGGATCCAGTCTCAACCTGTGTCCAGGATATCTTAGAATTTACACCTCTGCACGCACCTCGTTTGGTAACAAAGTTGTAAATACCACCTTTACCATCTTTATCACCAGGATACCAATTCTGAACGGTTGAATATTTTACTTGTGCATTGTCTAATGCAACAAGTTCAACTACTGCTGCATGAAGTTGATTTTCATCTCTCATTGGAGCGGTACAGCCTTCCAAATAACTAACATAAGAATCATCTTCCGCAATGATTAATGTTCGTTCGAACTGACCTGTATTAGCAGCGTTTATTCTAAAATAAGTTGATAACTCCATTGGACACCGAACACCTTTGGGGATATATACAAATGATCCATCACTAAATACTGCGGAATTGAGTGTTGCGAAAAAATTATCTGTATAGGGGACAACACTGCCGAGATATTTTTTAATTAATTCAGGATGCTTCTTAACAGCTTCAGAAAAAGAACAAAAAATAATTCCTAATTTCTGCAGCGTATCCTTAAATGTAGTTGCAACCGATACACTATCAAATACAGCATCAACAGCAACTCCAGTTAATCTTTTCTGCTCATCTAGCGAAATTCCAAGCTTTTCGTAAGTTTTCAACAATTCGGGATCAACTTCTTCAAGACTATTCAATTGAGGTTTCTTTTTGGGTGCTGAGTAATATACAATATCCTGATAATCGATTTTTGGATATTTTACATTAGCCCACGTGGGTTCTTTCATTTTCAGCCAATGTCTGTATGCCTTCAACCGCCATTCAAGCATAAATTCGGGTTCATCTTTTATGGCTGAAAGTTGGCCTATTATTTCTTCATTTAAGCCTTTAGGAAGACTATCAGCTTCTATATCGGTTATAAATCCGTATTTATATTCCTGATTGGTTAATTCTTCAATTCTATCTACTTCAGTATTGCTCATTTATACTCCTAATAAGGAACTCTAATATTGAAAAAACTTATCATTTTGTTTAAATTACAACAGAAAGATATCTAATCTGTACAAAAAAGTCAAGATTAGAAAGGGGTTTATTGTGCTTGTAAACCAAGCATTCACATAATACTGTGACCAGTTCAAATTGTATTTCAGCACAGATAAGGTTAATTTTACAGTCTTATATTTATAAACGGATTATTAAGTGGAATCAAAGGAAACTGCAAGCGGAAAACCAAATCCAAATACTTCGATAAATAAAAACAACGATAAATCTGAAAACACTAACCTCTTAAATCCTCTTGGAATTCAGTATGAAGTAATAATGATTGATGATGGCAGTACTGATCTGTCTCTTAGGAGACTTAAAGAAATTGCTGGTAATGATAGAAGATTCAAATATATAAGCTTTAGAAAAAATTATGGCAAGTCTGCTGCGTTACAGGTGGGGTTCAAAAATAGCAGTGGAGATGCTGTTATTACAATGGATGCAGACTTGCAGGATGATCCTAAGGAGATTCCAAACCTTCTCAAAAAATTGGATGAAGGATATGATCTATGTTCCGGATGGAAAAGAAAAAGACAGGATCCTTTTGTAAAAAAATACTCCTCCCTTTTTTTCAATTTTGTAACAAGGATGTTGTCCGGGATTAAAATACACGATTTTAATTGTGGGTTAAAAGCATACCGAAGGGAAGTTGTAGAGAATTTAAAGGTTTATGGAGAACTTCATCGTTATATGCCAGTGTTGGCAAAGTGGCAGGGGTTTACTATTTCGGAAGTACCGGTTCAGCATCAGCGCAGGCGTTACGGTAAAACCAAGTATGGAATATCAAGATTTTTTAAGGGCTTTATAGATCTTATAACAGTTATTTTTTCAACCCGGTATATTAAGAGACCACTGCATTTCTTTGGATTTTTTGGTGCACTTGCATTTCTTATCGGTATAGGAGTCTTGGGCTATTTATCTGTGTTGTGGATTCAAGGACAATCGTTGAGTAACAGACCTATGTTGTTCCTCGGTATGCTTCTGATAATAGTTGGTGTACAGTTTTTTGCAGTGGGATTGTTAGGTGAGATGCTTGTTTATAATTCGTCTGATGAAAAAGAGTATGTGATAAAAGACAAAAGTTAAGAGATTGCTCAGCCAACTTAAATTAAAATCCAATACTTCCCTTTATTAATCAATGTACTACGACCCAATTAAAAATGTATTTGCAAAAATTATAAAGAGGTTCCCTCTGATGAGGGTAATCTTTTATAAGGTTCTTGATATAATGTTTTTACGTTCGTGGTATGTGAGAAGGGAATTAAAAGATTTAAGAAAAAAGTTTGGTGAAAAAGAAATTCATATTTATGATGCTGGATCAGGTTACGGGCAATACACTTACTTTATTGCGAAACATCTACAACCCTGTAAAATTCATTCAGTAGATGTAAAAGAAGATTGGATAAAAGATTGTCTAGAATATTTTGAACAGGTTGGTATAAAGGATGTCTCATTCAGTGTTGAGGATTTAACAAAAATTAGTCACCAAGATACTTATGATCTTATTGTTTGTGTAGATGTGATGGAACATATTGCTGAGGATATAACAGTATTTGGTAATTATTATCGTGCATTAAAGTCGGAAGGATATTTGTTAATTAATACTCCTTCAACTTTTGGCGGCAGCGATGTGCATGATGAAGATGATGAGAGTTTTATCGGGGAACATGCAAGGATTGGTTACTCTAAAGAAGAGCTTGAATCGAAACTTCATCCCATTGGATTTGAAACCTATAAATCACAATACACGTATGGATTTTGGGGGGATAAAGCATGGAGGCTGGGAATAAAGTTTCCGATAATGATGCTTAATGTTTCAAAAATATTTTTTCTTTTACTACCGTTTTACTACCTGCTTACCCTTCCATTCACATTCTTGATGATGTTTATAGATTATTCTTCCAGGAATAAGGTTGGATCGGGGATAAACTTTATTGCTAAAAAAGTATAGCTAATTGCTAACCCATTTTTGGAAGAAGTAGGTAGTTGTTGGTTGGGAATTTTATTAATTGCTCATATGTAATTGGCTTCAATTCCTTCCCTTCAACATAATGTGCATTATAGCCAATCTCATTAAATAAATTTGATAATGTATTTCTACTTTCATCTGTTCCGAACTCAATCAAAATCATTGGCTTAAATTTCACTAACAGATCTTTCATTGCAGGAATAATGTATACTTCATAACCCTCAACATCACATTTTAGGAAATCTAATTGTCTGAGATCTTTGAATAGATTCATTGGATCGCGCATTTGTACTTCATATGTACTTCCATATGGAAATTCACTTGAACTATCCACAACCTTTGTGAATCCATGCCGTTGAATGCCATGTATAACAGGTGTTCCCATAATTATCTTTTCATTGTCATTCTTACCCAAAGCATAATTCAGGATTTCAACATTGTTCTTTCCATATTTATTTATATAAGTTGTAAGCAGTTCAACGAACATTTTAACCGGTTCAACTGCAATAACCTTTCCTTCACTTCCACATAATTGTGATAGGGGAATAGTTACGTAACCCAGATTTGCACCAATATCAATGCAGTGCCATCCATTTTTTACAGTATCCTGTAAATACCTTATCTCCTGAAAAGTATTTCCAAACAGCCACAGAAGATGTAAGCTGTATAACTGAAAATATATTCTGCTTACCACTTTTAGATAAAGATTGATACCTAAAAGTTTTATTAATATCCGTTTTATTCTTAAAAACAACTTGTTTACCTGAACAAAATATTTTTGATGTATAGAATGAACAATATTGCAAATCTATAAACTTTTTGAAGAAATGCGGTAATGAGATTGAATTATTAATGAGTTCCTATTTAATGAGTGAAGTGCAGGTTGAATTGTATTAAACAAAATCTGATTTAATTATAAAACTCTTTTTTTATTTCTTAAATTGACATTCAAATTTTGGGATATTCAATCAACTAATAAATCGGTATTTGAATGGCTAAAAAACAAAGGAAAGCAAAACAAATTAAGCGCGAAAAAGAATCATTCCTCACTACTTTTAGTTTCAATAAATTTTTACCTAAAAAGCACCAGTTTATTATACTGCCAGTGATGCTAATAATATTCTATATCATATTCTTACTTGTCTTTTCACCACTTTATTTTGGTGGAAAAACTTTTCAATCCGGGGATATAATTACTAGCCACAGCGCTATAACCTATTTAGAAAAACATGAACAAGATGAGATTTATACACTTTGGAATCCTTATGTTTTTGGCGGAATGCCTGCGAATGCGATTGCAGTACAATTAAAATCATTCTGGTATAATTCTGTTAATCGAATTATGTATTGGCTCAGGAAAATTTCAACTTTTCAAAATCCCTTCCGAATGGACTATAAAAATTATTCTGCAGAATGGGTTATTTACTTAATTCTACTTGCTTTCAGCATGTTTACACTAATGTTTCGAAGAACTAATAATATCCTTGTAAGTTTTTTTACCGGAATAGCGGTATCATTTTGTACAGGTATAGTTGTATTTCTTTATATAGGTCATGTTACTAAATTGACAGCAATATGGGCTTTCCCACTATTGCTATTACAATTAATTAATTTTCAAACGAATATTAGATTGATAGATATACTAGTTACTGTGATAATCCTTTGGGCAATGTGCCTTGGTTGGCACTATCAGATTTTATTTTATATTTCCTTTGCTGTACTTATTTACTTTGTTTACTTCTTTTCTAGGTCATTTAAATTAAAAGATAAATTTCTATCAAAGCAGCTCGTAAAATCTTTAGCAATTCTTTTCGCAGCGATAATTGTTGTATTTCTGATTCATACAGATAGATTCACTCAAATCTGGGAATACAATCCATTTTCAACAAGAGGAACCGAGAGTCTGCTGGAAAAAACTACCGGCACAACCAAGCAGGCAGAGTCCGATTTCTATCAATATGCGACAAATTGGTCATTTTCACCCGGTGAAGTTTTAACCTTCATTGTTCCCTCGTTTTATGGTTTTGGAAAGTCAACCTACCAGGGACCGCTTTCACAAAACCAACCAGTTGAAGTAAACACATATTTCGGACAGATGCCTTTCGTTGATGTTGCAATGTATATGGGAGTAATAATTTTCTTCCTCGCTCTTTTTTCGATGATTGTAAATTGGAAAGACCCCATCGTCAGGTTTTTTACTATTCTTTCAATAATTGCACTGTTGATTTCATTTGGTAGAACTTTTCCACCAGTGTACGATTTGATGTTTAACTTTTTCCCCTTCTTTGATAAGTTCAGAGTACCTTCAATGATACTTGTACTTGTCCAGCTGAGTTTTCCAATTCTTGCTGGACTAGGACTTGTAAAGATTATCTCTTTAAAGGATAATCCGGATGAAAAAATTTCAAAGCTAGTTCGAAACTCGTTCTACGTTTTGGGAGGAATATTTATTCTCACAATACTCCTTGGTTCACCGATTAAAGAATGGTTCATCGAAAGAGCAGCAAGCGATGCACAAAAAGGTGCAAGACTTAAAGCCATTCACGATTATATGGCAGATATGTTTCTAACTGATGCACGATTTGCTATCTTCTTTTCAGCAGCAACATTTGGGCTAGCGTTGGCTTTCATTAAAGGAAAGTTAAGTGCTGATCTTCTAGTTATCTTAATTACTGTACTGGTTATCTTTGATTTATTCAGAATTAATCACCGCGGAGAAACTTATATTGATAAATCAAGTATCGAACAACAATTTATCAAACCAGACTACATCAAAACTATAGAAGACTTGGGCGATAGTTCAGTCTACAGAGTTTTAAATTTAAAACAAGACGGCTCAATCGGTTCACTCAATCAAAATGCAAATTATCTTTCTTACTTTTTGATGTACGATATTTACGGTTACTCTGGTATTAAACCAAGAGCTATACAGGATTATTATGATATTCTTGGATCACCCTCCAACCCCATTTTCTGGAGAATGCTCAATGTTAAATATATCATATTTGAGAAAGAAATTAATGCACCTGATCTTCAACTTGTTTATTCAGGAGAAAATACATTTGTCTACTTAAACCGAAGTGCTTTACCAAGAGCTTATTTTGTGAATCGGGTAGAGCAAAAACCAGCAATTGAAATAATAAATTCAGTTAAGAACTCACAATTCGATCCTGCAGATATTGCTTTTATTGAAGAAGTGGTTCCTGATGTTGATGTTCCGGACAGCACTGCATATGTAAAAATTGATAATTTCAGAGATGAACTCGTAGAACTTGAAGTAAACGCAAGCGGAACCAATTTTTTGTTTTTAGGTGACACGTATATGACAGGTGAGACTGATTATAAATTATTTAAAGTTCATACCGGATGGAAAGCATTCATAGACGGAAATGAAACAAATATTTATAGGGCTAACCATGGTTTCAGGGGGATTGTTGTCCCGAAAGGAAATCATAAAATTGAATTTGTTTATCGACCGGATTCATTTGTTATTTCTCAATATCTTTCATTTATTTTTAATTCTATAATTATGCTTGGATTGGTTATAGGGCTTGCTTTAAATCTGAGAAAGAAATTTGCGGGAAAAGCAAACGTTGAATGAAAGTCCCCAGAACATAGATACAAAGATCAATTTTTCTTCTAACTCATTTAAAAAATATTTTGCTAACACTTCCTGGCTATTCACAGAAAAAATCTTCCGTTTATTAGTTTCATTTATTGTTACCGTACTTGTTATTCGTTATCTGGGTCCCGCAGAATTTGGTTTGCTAAGTTATGCCATTAGCTTCTATGGTCTATTTGCCACCTTATCAGTTTTAGGACTCGAAACTATTACCATCAGGGAACTTGTAAAAACTCCTGCTCAAAGAGATAATTTATTGGGGACAGTATTTATTTTACGTTTGATCGGTGCTGTAGGGACTATAATACTGATTGCTTTAACCTTACTATTTTCAAGAGAAGACTCTTTTACATCTCTGCTCATACTAATCATATCGATTTCATTAATCTTCCAATCATTTAATGTTGTTGATTATTATTTCCGCGCTGAAGTGAAAGCAAAATATTCTGTTTATGTTCAATTTATTTCTGTAATAATAACCTCAATACTAAAAATCATACTAATAATTATTAAAGCTCCATTAATTTATTTTGCTGTAGTTTATTCAGCGGAATTTATAATAACAGCGATTGGATTTACACTAGTTTACAAGAAGGTTGGCTTAAAATTATCGCCTGGTAAATTTAAAAAAAGTATTGCATTACAATTATTGAAAGATTCCTGGCCATTAATTTTAACGGGGGTTGTTGTTTCGATATACATGAAAGTTGACCAGGTGATGATTAAAAATATGTTAGACGCC
>JARRKK010000032.1:0-25244 GCA_037388105.1 Ignavibacteriaceae bacterium
AATATAAATACTTTCTATTTTTTAAGTAAGGTCTGGTACCTTAAAATGTGTGGATAAGTTGTTGGTAACTATTCTTTGTGAAAACGTTTCACATAATTTGAGAGAACAGATTTGGTGTTTTTTGGATATGCTTTGTGTGTCTTTTTTAAGTGGGCTCTGTAATCAATTAAATTATATGAGATTATCGTGCCCCGCCTTATGTTGATAACTTGTTAATAATTTTAAGATGTGTTGCTTAAATCCCCCTAATCATTTATTAAACACGTATTTATTGAAGTTTTAATCTGTGGATAACTTATTATGAATTCTGATTTGATGGAAAAATCAAATGTAGTTGATCATTCGGTTGTATGGAAAAATTGCCTTAGCAAAATAAAGGATAGTGTGACCTTGATGACATACAATACCTGGTTTCTTCCAATAAAACCGATTCAAATTTTAAATAACGTGCTTAAGGTAGAGCTTCCCAGCCAATTTTTTTGGGAGTGGATAGAAGAACACTATAATTCTCTAATTAATAAAACAATTGCTGAAGTTATTGGGCCGGAAGCTAAACTATCATATATAATTCATGAAATATCGGAGCAACAAGATAATATTCCCGAAAATGGCAATGGTACTAAGAATAAAATCGCTGTGGGGACTGCAACATCGACAGTAAAACATAATTTTGAATCTTTTCTAAATACTAGATATACATTTGATAACTTTATAACCGGAGAGGGTAATCAACTTGCTAGAGCAGCAGCCGGTGCTATAAGTGATAATCCCGGTGGCACTTCCTTTAATCCTTTTTTTGTTTATGGCGGCGTAGGACTTGGAAAAACACATCTTATTCAAGCAATTGGTAATGAGATTGTTAAAAACTTTCCTAATAAAAAAGTTATATATCTCTCGACTGATATCTTTACAGTGGAGTTTGTTGAGGCAATTCAGTCTAATAGAGTGAATGATTTTTCAAATTTTTACAGAAGTATGGATGTCCTTATAATCGATGATATTCAGTTTCTTATTGGCAAAGAAAAAACACAAGATCTTTTCTTCCATATTTTTAATATTCTTCATCAATCTAAAAAGCAAATTATTCTTACAAGTGATAAGCCGCCAAAGAATCTAAAAGGACTTGATGAAAGGCTTACATCAAGATTTCAATGGGGACTATCAGCAGATATTCAACCCCCAGAATTAGAAACGCGAATTGCAATCCTAAAAAAGAAAGCTGAGGCTTACGGCATGGTAGTATCTGGAGAAATTTTAGATTACATTGCTACCAACATAACCTCAAATATAAGAGAATTAGAAGGCTGCTTAATAAAAATTCTAGCTAATTCATCCTTGAACTCAAAGGAAATAACCTTTGAGTTAGTAAAGGAAACTGTAAAAGAGATTGCAACTGACAAAAAGATAGTTAATATAAATATAGATTCTATAACTAAAACGGTATGCAATCATCTTAACATAGCTGAAAATAAAATACGTGAGAAAACCAGAAAAAAAGAAGTGGTTCAGGCAAGACAAATTGCAATGTATTTATCCAAAGAAATGACTAATTCTTCTCTAAAAACAATCGGATTACATTTTGGGGGGAGGGACCATTCCACTGTGGTATATGCCTGTAATTCAATAGAGACCTCCAAAGAGAAAGACAGCGCTTTTAAGAAGTTATTGAATGACTTAAAAAATCAAGTGGAATTTAGTCAAGCTTGATTATGCAGAAGCTCCTAAGGGAGCTTTTTTTATGTTAATAAGGTGTTTGTATATGAAGGATAATATGTTAATAAATTAAACTTATTCTATCATCTGTTGATAATCGGGACAACTTAAATATTATAAACATTTCGAGGTTAATAAATCAAATGACTAAGTGTTTTAGAAACAATATAATACCCATATTATTCACAAATTAACATTGTAATAATTACTATTAATAAGTAAGTATTTATATATTTTATATTAATTATGGTGTTTGGAACCCCGATAAATCATTAAGGGTAGGTGAGATTATTCTATTTCCTAAATCGATATTAGTAGCCTGAGTTTTGAATTTATTATATGTCTTGGAATGGAAAATTAAAAATTGAGGAAAAAAATGAAGAAAATATTATCAATCGTTTTATTACTTGCTATAGGCATGTCATTTTTGACGGGATGTTCTACTACTGAAGAAAATGGGCTAACTATCAAGAATGGCGCATCAAACAAAATTTACATTAATTTCCGTGGTTCATTAATTTCAATTGATGCTAGTTCAACTATGGAAATAAAGGATATTCCAAAAGGCACATATACATATGAAACAACCTTCGAAATACCTGCAGGTACTATGACTACGAGGACGGAAGGAGCAGTTTCAGGTCAGGTAACCCTCAACACCGGAACCAAAATATTGATTGTATATTCAAGTATATTTTCTGATGGTACTTACATTTTAGGTGCTACTTTATCAAGCTCTGATGATATTTCGGGTGGAGTTGATAATCCGGTACTTCCTTAACACTTTCATATAAATAACATTTATACCCCAAGTAATTTAGGGAGGTCTTTTTAAAAAAAGGCCTCGAACCTCTTCCTTCTTATACCAGAACAACATTGAGATTGGCTGCTCATTTTAGTATTTTGCTGTGTTAAAATTAGAGAGAACTGTATGGAATTTAAAGTAAACAGCAAAGCACTTGAGAAACTTTTAAACAAGATTATTCCCGCCGTCCCAAACCGTACACCAATGCCAATTTTAGAGAATTTTTTATTCGATATTAAAGATGGATTGATGATGGTAAGCGCAACAGATTTAGAAATTTCTCTTCGATCTTCTATAAATGTGCCCTCTGATGAAAACCTGAAAATGGTTATACCTGCCCGCCTTCTTTACGACTTTATAAGATCACTTAATGAAACACAGATCAGCTTTAGCACTACAGGCGGATCCAAACTTAAACTTAAAACTGATAATGGTATTTATAATATTGGTTATTCATCAGCTGAAGATTTTCCCGAAATACATTCTGTTACAAAAGATAAAGAAGTTGTAATAAATGGTCTTGATCTAAAGAAAGCACTTGATCAAACTTCTTTTGCAATGAGCAAAGAGGATATGAGACCAGCAATGACTGGAACCTTGTTGGAATTTACACAGGATGGGCTAAGGTTTGTTTCTACAGATGGGCATAGGCTTGTAAAGTTTGTTAATAAAAATATAAAGTCAAAATCTGAAGAACAATATATTATTCCTGAGCGTGCAATAACTGTTTTATCAAAATTATTAAACGATACAGACGTAAAGATTTATTTAAGTAAATCACATGTGTCATTTCATTTAGGAGAACTTGAATTTATTTCCAGACTGATTGGTGAAAAGTACCCCGCGTACAATAGCGTCATTCCACTTGAGAATGAAAATAAACTCTTTATTAATAGAACAGATCTAAATTCAACAATAAGAAGAATGATGTTGTTTTCTTCATCCAGTTCGAAACAGGTTAAACTCTCAATTAGTAGTGATAAATTAGAAGTATCTGCGGAAGATACTGATCACGGTTCTGATGCAGTTGAAAATATTGAGTGTAAATATGATGGAGATTCAATAGATATAGGATTTAATACTGCATATGTCAATGATATATTGTCTCATGTTGATGATGAGAATATAGTCTTCAAATTGCATTCACCAACAAAAGCATGTATAATCGAGCCTGAAACTACAACAGAGAATGAAGAACTTATGTTGCTGCTTATGCCGGTTCGTTTGAATAACTGAAATGATTCTAACCTCGATAAAGCTGAGGAATTTTCGGGTACATGCAGATCTCGAAATGGAATTCACTGATAGCTTGAATTACATTGTTGGTGGAAATGGTCAAGGCAAAACCACAATTTTAGAATCTATTTATTACCTGTGTACTACAAAAAGTTTTAATGCAAGAACTGACGCAGAGGTTGTTTCTTTTGGTAAAGAAGGGTTTGAAATTACTGGACATTTTAGAGATATCACGGAAGACAGTGTTAGAATAATCTGTAATTTGAACGATTTGAAAAAATCCTATTTTCTTAATGATAAAAATCTAAACAGGTATTCAAATATAATAGGAAAATTTCCTATTGTTCTGCTCGCACCTTCAGATCACTCTATTACCCAGGGCGCACCCGGTGAACGAAGAAAATTTATAGACTCCGTTATTTCACAAGCAAGCAGCACATACTTAAAATCTTTAATAGATTACAATCGTACTTTGAAACATCGTTCTTCCCTTCTTAACAGATTAAAAGATTTTAGGACAAAGGATATGATAATAGAGTTGGATGCTTGGACTGCAAAGTTGGTTGAAATCGGGTCTGAAATAATACTATGGAGAAAAACATTTATTAAGGAATTTAATTCCTTCTTAAGAGAATCGTACTACAGAATAATGGAACAGGAAAAACCTTTGATAGATTATTATCATCTTGACGGATATAACGGAGATGAAGTTAAAAATCATTTTGAGCAAATGATTGATGAGAAGCGAAATGAAGAATTCACAAGAGCTACAAACCTTGTGGGCCCACACAGGGATGATTTTATTTTTTCTATTAACAATTCAAACCTTAAAACATATGGCTCTCAAGGGCAGCACAAAACATTTCAAACGGCACTAAGATTTGCTGAATTTTTCTATTTAAAGGAAATTACAACTAAAACACCCATTTTTTTGCTTGATGATGTTTTTGGTGAATTAGATGCAATGCGCGCTCAAAGAATAAGCGAGTATCTAAAAGATATAGGCCAGGCATTTGTTACAATAACAGATTTCGGAAATATTGCATATTTGAAAAATGATGAGGATGATACACTAATTAATTTGAATGAGGGTAACGTTGTATATGCCTGATGGTTTTAAAAGTCTAAAAGATGTATTCAGAAGCGAACCGCAATTAAGCAATGTAAGGAGAATAGTTAAATCTGCTGAAGTTGTCTTGGATTTTTATAGAATCTTTCCGGAACTTGAGAAGGTTGTTAAACCCGAAAAAGTTGATAAGATGTTTTTGAAAATAAAGGTTGAAAACTCTGTCTGGAGAAGCGAATTAAAATTTAAGGAGTTCGAAATTGTTAGGAAGATAAACAATTATTATAACGAAGAAAGAATTAAAGGAATAAAATTTAGTAGTTAAAACATAGATAAGGATATTGAAATAAAGATATGACCAAACAAGGATCTAAGTCGGATTATAATGCAAAAAATATAAATGTATTAAAGGGTCTTGAAGCAGTAAGAAAAAGACCGGCAATGTACATCGGCGATGTTAGCGTTAGGGGTCTTCATCATCTGATAAATGAAGTTGTTGACAATAGTATAGATGAAGCGCTTGCAGGATATTGCGATAAAATTGATATTACAATTAATAGTGACGGAAGCGTTACTGTGCAGGATAACGGACGTGGAATTCCGGTAGACATACACCCAGAAGAAAAAAAGTCAGCGCTGGAAGTTGTAATGACTATATTGCACGCCGGTGGGAAGTTTGATAAGAACACCTATAAAGTTTCAGGCGGATTGCATGGTGTTGGTGTTTCTGTTGTGAATGCTCTATCAGAATGGTTGAAGGTTGAGGTAAGCAGAGATGGAAAAGTGTATTTTCAGGAATTTAAAAGAGGGATTCCGTTATCAAAAGTTAAAGAAATAAGGAAGGCCCGTAAAACCGAAAAAGGAACAAAGATTACCTTTTATCCCGACCCGGAAATATTTAATACATTAGACTTTAAATTTAGTACAATTTCAGAGAGAATGCGTGAGCTCGCGTATCTAAATAAAACTATAACTATTAAAATTAAAGATGATAGAAACGGCGGAGAGGAAGAAATCTTTCACTTTAAAGGTGGTCTGATTGAATTTGTGAAATATCTTGATGAGGCCAGACAACCACTACACAAAACGATTTATATTGAGGGCACAAAAGATAACACACCAATCGAAATAGCGTTTCAATATACAACTAATTATACAGAAAACATTTTTTCATATGTGAACAACATTAATACCACCGAAGGCGGTACACACTTATCTGGTTTTAAAACTGCACTTACAAGAACCTTGAATAACTATGCTTATAAGAATAAATTAATCAAAGAAGGAAAGATAAGCCTAACCGGAGATGATTTCAGAGAAGGGCTTACTGCGGTACTTTCGGTTAAAGTTGCAGAGCCTCAGTTTGAAGGACAAACCAAAACAAAATTAGGTAATAGCGAAACTAGATCTGCAGTGGAGATGTTGGTCGGTGAAAAACTTGCGGATTTTCTCGAAGAGAATCCGTCCGTTGGAAAAAAGATAATTGAAAAGTGTTCACGTGCAGCCGAAGCAAGAGAAGCTGCTAGAAAGGCCCGAGAACTGGCAAGAAGAAAAAATGCGCTCGACACATTAAATCTTCCCGGCAAGCTCGCTGACTGTTCAATTACCGATCCCGAACACTGTGAAATATATATTGTGGAAGGTGACTCTGCAGGTGGTTCCGCAAAGCAGGGACGAGATAGAAAATTTCAGGCAATTCTTCCACTAAAAGGAAAAATTCTTAACGTAGAAAAAGCAAGAATAAATAAGATACTTGAGAATAATGAAATCAAAGCTATAATATCGGCAATTGGTGCCGGTATAGGCGTAGATTTTAATACGGATAAAGCAAGATATGGAAAGATTATCTTAATGACCGATGCCGATGTTGATGGAAGTCATATACGAACTCTTCTTCTTACGTTTATTTATAGATATATGAAGGATCTGATAACTGCAGGAAAAATTTATATAGCACAACCACCACTTTATAAAATTAAAAAAGGCAAAGAGGATTTTTATGCCTTCGATGAAAAGGAAAGAGATCAGATACTTAAACGGTTGAAAGTAAACGGTAAGGAAAACGGAAAGGGGAATGAAGAGGACAAGAACGTGAAAGGGGTTAACATTTCTCGTTATAAAGGATTGGGCGAAATGAATCCTGAGCAGTTGTGGGAAACAACTATGAATCCTGAAACCAGGACGGTTTTGCAGGTAACAATAGAAAGTGCTGCGGCAGCCGATAAAATATTTGAAACCCTTATGGGTGACGAGGTTGAACCTCGTAGAGAGTTTATAGAAAAGAATGCTAAGTATGTAAAAAACTTAGATATATAATTATAATCGCATTAAGAAAAATTTAAAAAACTAGATTAGACTATGGCAACAGTAATTGATAAAATAATACCTGTTTCTCTTGAAGATGAAATGAAATCCTCGTATATCGACTATTCGATGTCGGTTATTGTATCTCGCGCACTTCCCGATGTGAGGGATGGTCTGAAACCGGTTCACCGTAGAGTGTTGTATGGGATGCACGAATTGGGAATGGCCTATAATAAGCCATATAAGAAATCGGCAAGAATTGTTGGAGAGGTACTCGGTAAATTTCATCCTCATGGAGATACCGCCGTTTACGATTCTATGGTCCGGATGGTTCAGGATTTTTCTTTACGTTATCCTCTGATAGATGGCCAGGGGAATTTTGGCTCGGTGGATGGTGACTCCCCGGCCGCAATGCGGTATACAGAAGCACGTATGCGCAGGATATGCGAAGAGATGCTTCGGGATCTTGACAAAAACACTGTCGAATTTACTCCCAACTTTGATGATTCATTACAGGAACCAACAGTTTTACCGGCATACCTCCCGCACCTACTTATAAACGGCGCAAGCGGTATTGCGGTCGGGATGGCAACAAATATACCACCTCATAATTTATCTGAGGTGGTTGATGGAATTGTAGCATTGATTAAGAATCCTGAACTCACCAGCGCAAAGTTGATGAAGTATGTTATTGCACCGGATTTTCCAACCGCAGGAATAATTTACGGCTATGATGGTGTTAAGAATGCTTACACTACGGGCAGAGGAAAAATTATTGTCCGGGCAAGAGCAAATATAGAAACACAGAAGAACAACAGGGAAAACATTATTATATCTGAACTCCCTTATCAGGTAAACAAAGCAAACCTCATCGAAAAGATAGCAGATCTAGTCAGAGGAGGGAAAATAAATGACATATCAAATTTACGCGATGAATCCGACCGAGATGGAATGCGTGTTGTAATTGAGTTGAAACGTGATGCTCAACCGGCAGTTACGTTAAATCAGTTATTTAAACACACACAAATGCAGACGACGTTTGGTGTCAATTTATTGGCGTTGGTTAACGGCATTCCTAAAGTTCTTGAGCTGAAAGAGATGATGCAGCACTTCATCAACCACAGAATGGACGTTCTGGTAAGAAGAACCAAATTTGAGCTTGATGCTGCTGAAAGAAGGGCACACATACTTGAAGGTTACATTATTGCTCTTGATAATATAGATGCAGTTATCCAGACGATTAAGAAATCGAAAGATGTTGATACCGCAAAGAACAACCTCGTAAAAAAATTCAAGCTAACCGAAATACAGGCAAAAGCTATCCTGGATATGCGTCTACAGCGACTAACCGGACTTGAAAGACAGAAGATTGAGGATGAATACAAAGATTTAATAAAACTGATTGAGCAATTAAAGGGCATTCTGGCCAGCGAAGAAAAGAGATATCTAATCATTAAAGAAGAGTTACTTGATATAAAAAAGAGATATGGCGATAAGAGAAGAACGGAAATAATTCACAGCTATGAGGATTTTTCTTTAGAAGACATAATTGCGGAGGAAGACGTTGTTGTAACCATATCACATAGCGGTTTTATTAAGAGATTCCCTGTCAGTGGATATAGAAGACAAGGCAGGGGCGGAAGAGGGGTAGCAGGTGCAGGAACAAAAGATGAAGATTTTATTGAGCACATGTTTATTGCTTCTACACACCACTACATTTTATTTTTTACTGACAAAGGAAAAGTATACTGGCTCAAAGTTCATGAAATACCGGAAGCAGGTAGAGCGGCAAGAGGCAGATCAATTCTTAATATACTGCAAAAAGAAAAAGATGAGGAAATAACAGCTTTTGTGTCTGTTAAAGAGTTCTCCGATGATAAGTACTTGATAATGGCAACACAAAAAGGCACAATTAAGAAAACAGTTTTATCCGCATATGGCAATGTAAGGAAAGGGGGCATTCAGGCTATAAAACTTTTAAGTGGTGACAAGCTGATTGATGTCGGGATGACGGAAGGTAATAACGATATTGTGCTTGGAACCAGAAACGGTTTTGCGATCAGATTCAATGAGAAAGATGTTCGAGTGATGGGTAGAACCGCAACTGGCGTCCGTGGTATTAGGCTGGGAAAAGATGAAGTGGTTGTCGGTCAGCTTGTAATTAAACGGCAAGGAACCAGCGTACTTGTTGTTACTGAAAACGGTTACGGAAAACGTTCAGACATAAATGATTATAGATTAGCTCATCGGGGAGGCAAAGGAGTTTTTACAGTCAAAACAACACCAAAAGTTGGCAAGATGATATCACTAATGGAAGTAGTTGATAAAGATGAGCTCGTTATCATAACAACTAAAGGAATGGTAATAAGGCAAGACGTAAAGGCATTACGCGTAATGGGCAGGAATACTCAGGGTGTAAGAGTGATTAATCTTAAAGATCGGGATTCCATTGCCGATATTGCTAAGGTGGTTATGGAAGATGAAGGTGTTGATAATGGGAATGGTGAGAATAACAAATAAATTGTTGTAGTATGATTTAATTTTATTTTTGTAATTACTGAATGGACAGGGTTATATTTTGTCCCTTTTTTGTTTTAGTCCAAACATAATTGTTGGTGAATAGTTTTTTTGATAAAGAAAGGTAGTATAAAATGAACCAAAAAAATTTTATTGTGTTTCTTTTAATTATTACTGCTCCAATCATCACGGCGCAGATTGATAATATGAAGATGGTAGATCTCACATATGCGTTTGATGAATCTACGGTCTATTGGCCTACAGCAGACGGGTTTAAACTGACAGTTGATTATAAAGGTCTGACCGATAAAGGTTACTACTATTCAGCAAACAGCTTTTGCTGTGCGGAACATGGTGGAACACATCTTGATGCACCAATTCATTTTTATGAGAACAGAAATAGTGCGGATGAAATTCCTATTGAGGATTTAATTGGTAATGCCGTAGTGATTGACGTATCGGAAAAGTGCCTGAACGATAAAGATTATCTTATTGTTGTTGACGACTTTACCATGTGGGAAAAAGAAAATGGTAAAATTCCGGACAGAACAATTGTTCTTTTGAAAACCGGCTATGGCAAATACTGGCCTGACCGAATTAAATATCTGGGCACAGATGAAAGGGGTGCAGAGGCCGTTGCAAAACTTCATTTTCCCGGGCTCCATCCAGATGCCGCAATCTGGCTTGTTAAGGAAAGACACATAAAGGCTGTTGGTATCGAAACTGCCAGTATTGATTATGGGCAATCCAAGCTATTTAAATCCCACGTAATTCTGACTGAAAACAGTATTCCGATTTTTGAAAATGTAGCGAATCTGGAAATGCTACCCGATAAGGATTTCACTGTTATCGCTTTACCTATGAAAATAAAAGGTGGTAGTGGTGGCCCGTTAAGAATAATCGCATTACTGTCAGAATAACTGAAAAAACCCTAACTTAAAATTGTTTCTAACGACTCTTTATGTGCTTTAATAGTTTTATCTAAATCATCATTAGTATGAGCTGTTGAAACAAATAGTGCTTCAAACTGTGCCGGAGCTAAATAAACCCCACTTTTCAGCATTTCATGAAAATATTTACCATAAAGTTCAGTATCAGATTTAACTGCATTGTTAAAATTCTCCACACGTTCTTCAGTAAAGAACATACACATCATTGAACCAACTCTGTTCAACGCATAACTCTTCCCGAGAGATTTAAGATTTTCTCTAAATCCTCTTTCCAAATAAGATGATTTTTCTTCGAGATCATCATAAATCGTGGGACGTTCTTTAATATGTTTTAGAGCTGCAAATCCTGCCGCCATTGCTAGAGGATTTCCACTAAGTGTGCCTGCCTGGTAAACTGGCCCATCTGGTGCAAGCTTTTCCATAATTTCTTCTTTACCTCCAAATGCCCCAACTGGTAAACCGCCGCCAATGATTTTTCCAAAAGTTGATAGATCAGGGTTAACACCAAGTACTTTCTGTGCACCACCAGCAGCAACCCTGAAGCCGGACATAACTTCGTCAAAGATTAGAACAATTTTTTGCTCATTACATATTGATCTTAACTCCCGGATGAATTCATCATTTGCTTTCACCACTCCCATATTTCCGGCAATAGGTTCAATAATTACTGCGGCAATCTGATTTTTATTTGTCTGAACAAGGCCTTTTACTGAGTTAATATCATTATAATCTGCTAGTAAAGTATCGGATGCATTACCCTTAGTTACACCCGGACTTGTTGGTACTCCCAAGGTGAGCGCACCTGAACCGGCCTTAATTAAAAAGTAATCCGCATGCCCATGATAGCAGCCTTCAAATTTTATGAATTTATCTCTCCCGGTATAACCCCTTGCAATGCGAATAGCACTCATAGTAGCTTCAGTTCCGCTATTCACCATTCTCACTTTTTCCACTGACGGAACTAACTCGGTAATCATCTCCGCAATCTTTATTTCTAACTCTGTTGGTGCACCAAAGCTGGTTCCATTCTCTATTGCGTTAATTAATGCCTCTTTAATAAATGGAGGATTATGTCCAAAAAGATGGGAACCCCAGCTACCGATATAATCTATATATTCGTTTTCATCTGCATCCCAAAATTTTGCACCTTTACCTCGCGTAATGAATAACGGATTACCGCCAACGGATTTAAATGCCCTTACCGGCGAATTAACACCTCCGGGGATATATTTTTTAGCTTTATTAAAAAAACGCTGACTAGCAAATCAAAATTAATAATAACGAGGTAAATATTAAAACAATTGACCTATCATCACTTAAATGTTTCATTTATCAAGAGCACATTTAATAAGTTAGAATATGAATTTATCTTTTATTCAATTGGATTCAATTTATAAAATGGATTAGTTAAGAGTGGCAACTAACTGTGGTAATATATATTTATCTTTTATTCAAAGTACGCAGGCGATTCCCGCTCAGTTTTGCCTGCGTGTTTCTAATATTAATTGCTCACCGAAAATCAGTTTGTAATCTTTCTTTCCTCCTTTTATCCACCACTCTTGAGGAATAACTTCCCAATTTCTTAGTAGTTTCGGCGTGATGACTTTTTCCTTTTCAATCCATTTCATCATATAGTAGCGTAAATCTTTATCTGTTGAGTTAATAACCCTTGATGAAAGCGCTTCTAAAGGAATTCCGGCACCACGGGTTAAATGACCTCCACCACCGTTACCACGGTACGAATTTACTGCAACCGTATATTTGTGATCAAGTTTGAAGATCGAACTATCTGAAAGAGAAATAATAGAAACACGCTCACCTTCGGGTTTTGTAATATCGACGGTATAATTAATACCGGCAGCATTTGAAAAATTGTAATATCTTTCATAAAGCGTTGATAAATTACTGCGTTCAGAATAGACAATTTTTCCATCCTCATCTGTTTTAAATTTTAAAAGATGGTCATCAACCGAACTCATCTCGTTGAACCACTGGCCAAAGGAGTATTCTAAATAATCTTTTATTTCCTGTCCGCTCAGTGCCATTGTATATAAAAAGTTTTCATACCGGTAAAGTTTGAACATGTCTTTTATACGAATCCACCCGCTATCTATCTGAGTATCAAATGATAATGGCGACACAAAAGAGATGTCTGCACCCGTTTGTTCAAGTTGAAAAGTATGAATAAGATCTACAAATTCAGATGGTCCGAAAAGCGATTCTCTTGAATAGATATCCTTTGTAATTCTGCCTAGTGGTTTAGCAACATAGTTGCCGATCATATGTAAGCTCAGGTTAAACTTGCTCATAAAAAGATCATCTGGTCTATAATTACTAGTATTGACAATTTCACCAACTACACTTTGCTTTTCCCAGGAGCTTAAAGTAGAATCGTAATTCATTGTTACTGATGCTACTGCAACGGTTTTGGCTCTTGCGAGCGAACCAACAATAAGTACAGAATCGCCATAAACGTTTGCCGTTTTAAAATTCCAGCCTGCATGATCATGGCCAGCGAAGACGATATCAAATCCTGGAACTTGTTCAGCAACCAGCAGACTTGCATTCTCGTTTCTATATGTATCTTTGTTTTCCTGATTATATGTATAGTCAACTCCCGAATGAAACAATCCAACTAACAAATCGGGATTTTCTTTTTCCCTTATAATTTTTACCCATTTCTTTGCAGTAACTATCATGTCCTCAAACTCAATACCTTCCCATAATATTTCCGGTAGCCATTGAGGAATCCCAGGTGTGATCATTCCTAATATTGCGACTCTTATGCCCGCTTTTTCAACAATTGTATAAGGTTTAAAGTATGGTTCCCCGGTTTCTGTATTAATTGCATTTGCTGCTAACCAGGGGCAATTCAATTCATCATTAAACTTATCATAAACCTTGTGCCCCGTTTCAATATCGTGATTCCCGACGGCTGCAGCATCATAATTCATAAAATTCATTGCTTGCGAATAGATATGAGGCTTATCCGTGATCTCATAATTATAAAAATAGACAAGAGGATCTCCCTGTAATATATCGCCGTTATCTAATAAAATTACTTCCTGGCCTGCCAATCGTCTTTCAAAATTAGCATAAGTATGTATCTGTGATAATGAGGCAGAGGTTGAAGAATCACCAATCAGATCAAAAGGCATAATTGCACCGTGAACATCACTGGTTTCAATTAGCTTAATCTTAACAGACTGTGCATTTATTATTAGAATACAAAAAGCCCAGATATAAAAGATTCTTCTTATAAAACGATTTAAAGTATACTTCATTAAAAAAACCTGTTTGTTATTACATACATTGGCTTCAAAAGTAAGTAATTATTGATTGATTATAAATGCATTCATATTAGTTGCAATAGTACTGATAATCTCACAAAAGACTAAACGACCATCGTATACTTGTATATATTATTTTATTTTATAAGTTCCTTTTAGTCGTGTAAATCAGCAGATGTATTTATAGCTTTACTTTAATTGCGCGGTTAATACATTTATACTATTAAAAGAGTAATCTTATAGATATGAAATATATTTCTAAAGTGCTTGTTATTATAATAATTGTTGTTTTTACAAACAATTGTTTTTCTCAGGACAATCAAGAGCCCCTTAAAAAACTATACGATCAAAATGGGCTACTGGTGCAGTTTATTTATTATAGCGAAGGCAATGGAGTATATAACAATGGCATTGTTATATTTTTAACGAACAAAAATGAGGTTGATATAACATATAATTTTAACCTCGTGTTTAGAACGACCTTAATTGATAAAACAGAACGGGTTAGCGGGTATTTAATCGCAGGAGAAAAGAAAGTTGGCAGTAACGAAGGTTTATATTTTATTCCCTTTAAAGATGGCAAATCAATTACTGCAGTGGGTATAAACAGATGTACTGTTGAGAAGCATTCAAAAAACACATCAAATATTGATTAGCTGCCGAACATAAAAAATGGTGAGTGTTCCAACTCACCATTTTTATAAACCAATATATATAATAACTTTATTTTACCAGGCATAGCCAATGTCAAATCTTAAAGCCGGAACAGCACCATTGTAACTTTCCAAATCGCCATTACTACTTTCAATAGAACCAATATAGTAGTCAAGTCCAATACCAAACCCTATAGCGAACTGTTCTCCCGGGAACCATTGCCATCCGGCTAACACACCAACAGAGAATGGGGATGTTGATTCGTCATCACTGGTTAGATAGTTATACGATATATTTGGGGCAAAGTAGAAACCTTTAAGATTTTTTCCATTGGGGTGTATCCTAACCTCTGCGTTAGCACCAAAGCCGTTTAATCCAGATACCGTAGGTACTTGTATTCCTCCACCTAGAACAATGTTATCGCTAATCTTCTGGAAGTAAGAAATATTATAGAACAGCAAAAACTTTAGTGGATTTATAATTATCATATGGCCACGAGGAGTGATATCTTCTACTGAGGAAACCACAATTGATTCTGTTAAGGTTGTATCCCCCGTTTTAGGATTAATAGTGATCCGGGTTTCATCAGTTCGCTCTTGTCCAAAGGCAGAAAATGCTGTTGCCAGGATTAGTAGTAGAGAGAAAGATAATGTTTTCATTATTATGTCCTTTAATTTTATGAGTACCATTTTTAATTCGAGCCAGATGAGACAAGTAAGGTGCCAATTGTGATATTTTGATAAGCGGCACATTTTAGAAGATCAGTGGTGTTGAATACGATTTGTATTATTCTGTGGAACAATTAACTATACAGCTAGTGAGGATAAAATTATACACAACACATTTTGGTTGTATTGTTATCCTGCCATACAAATTAAATTGATAATTAGCACTAATTGAGAAAGTAAATAGTGTTAGTTATGTTTGATTTTAATAAAAGGGTATAAAATAATTGCTCCTGACTTGTGCAAAATATTTTTAAAATATCTTCATCCAATCTCAGCAAAGATTTCGTATCCGTAAACATCTGCATTGTGATACCGTACAGATATTGAAATTTAGAATGTTAATTAATGAAGTTTGAAACCAAACCACGGAGAGAATTTCGGAAGGTAATTATTATTGCCATATCCTGGACGTTGTTAACATTGTTTTCATTTATTAGCCAATACTTTTTTATTTATGATTTAATAGAACTAAATAAATTATCTGGCACTTACGAGTTCTGGCCTGATTTCACAGGCATATTAATATTAGGATTATTTGGCGGTTTTGTAGGTGGTTATTTATTGGTTTTTAAAATGGGGACCCGCTACCGGCAGAAGTCTTTTACTTTTGGAATTTTACATTCCGGTTTTCTATTTATTGTTACTTACCTGTTTCTTGCAGTAGTTGGGCTGTTTATTATGGATTTAATCTATTTTGTTTTACAGATGAGCTTTTCTTCTGCTGTAACTAAATCCATAGACAATGTGTTATTCAATATGAAATCCCCTACATTTTTTATTACAATGTGCGTTTGGGCATTTTTGATCTCAGGCACTCAGTTTATTCTTCAAGTAAACGACAAATTTGGACCAGGTGTTTTGTGGAAATTTATTACGGGAAGGTATTATCATCCCAGGGAAGAAGATAAAATCTTTATGTTTCTTGATCTGAAATCATCAACCCCGATTGCGGAAAAAATGGGAAGCAAGAAATATTTTGAACTTCTGAAAGATATTTATAGAGATATCACCGAACCTATAATCAATAGTCTCGGGGATATCTATCAATATGTTGGCGACGAGGTAGTTGTTAGCTGGTCTGTTGAAAATGGTTTGGCAAAAAATAACTGCCTTCTGTGTTACTTCAGGATAGAACAAGTCCTTGAAAAAAGAAAGGAAATTTATTTAAATAAATATGGTATTCACCCGTCTTTTAAAGCTGGTATTCATTTAGGGGAAGTTACAGTTGGGGAAATTGGTGTAATAAAAAAAGACATCGTTTTCTCAGGAGATGTATTGAACACAACCTCAAGAATTCAGAATGAGTGCAACAATCAAAAAGTAAAAATTCTTATTTCTTCACAGCTGCTTCAACGTCTACAGTTAAATGGGGAATATGAAAAAGTACCATTAGGGGAAATACAATTAAAGGGAAAACAAGAAAAGGTTGCTATTAACACTGTAAGGAGAATTTAATTAGACAGGAAGCAGAATTTTTTAATATTTACAGGATCTAAACTTATCTCATCAAATTAGAACCAGCACGGTAAAAAGTCTTATAGAAATTTAATAATTTTTCTTCCGGATTGTCCGAAGTATTAAATGCTTCGTACATCATAACACCACCCTTAAATCCCTCGGTGTTCCATTTCGCATCATTCGGTAAGTTAATGTTCGATAGGTCTTCTAACACAGGATAAGAAAGCACATAGAAATAAGCATCAGGGATAGTTTCATCTCCAGTAGAAAATCCAAACATCATTTGTTCTTTTGAAGCTTCAACATCATTTGGATCTTTTCCGGGTACCAACCTGCCCGAAAACCAGCTCATTGACATATCAAAATGGTGAGGCCATAGTTGAACCGGGCTTGTGTCTCCGGACAATTCAGCACGAAAAATGTTTAATATTCTATCAATCTCTTTTAATGAATACCAATATCCGGTTACTGCTTCGTCATCATATACGCCTGACTTACCACTGTCAAATAGCTCTTTCTCAATAGGAAGAACAACACCAATTTCGGTTAATAGGCTGCAAGTCTCCTCGTAAAGCGCGCATAATGATTGTCCGGTTAATTTTATTCTTTTTACTTCGCGAAAATTAGATTCAATTACCAATTGGTGATTAACCAAATCGAAAATAATTTCAAATGTTTGCCTAGTTGAATCCTTAGTTTTTGGGATAGGTGTGGTTGTTAATCCTTTTGCAGATATTCGCAAGCTAATATGCCACCAGTGAGGGTTTGGAGGACTCATTACTTCCCTTATCTTACCAACCAATTGGCAATATTGATGCAAAGTATCTCGTGTTGCAAACCATTCATTTAATATTAAAGGAGTTAGCTCGGTTTGGATCATGGCGACTACTAATTAAGAGTTATTAACTTTTCCTGTATATCTACATTATACAAATAATAATTTTTAAAGTCACGTTGCGAAACACTTTTTTATTATACATAATTTTCTGTTCTCGGTCCGATGTCAAACTAAGTAAATCCATATTAGTCTGCATGATTTGTTTGTCTCACCGTTTTTTCCACTATAGGTGACATCAATTGCATTATCAGTAACATTCCACTTGCTATAGATCTCGCTATTATTAGGTATACATACTCGATGATGGTAATGAAGCAAAACAATAATAAACTATTATTTCTTGTATTATAATAAGGGTTAAATTTAAAGTTCTTAGTAAGGTTGAGGACGGGAGGTTTCATATAGATTACAAGATATATAAACGTTAAACCTAAATAATGCTGGTTAAAGTTAAACCACATAAAATAATTATAATTGTTAGCGTACTTTTTAATTTTTTCGTATAAGCACTCTTGAAAGAGAATATCTAGTGAAAAACTTTAGGATATTATTTATTTGTGAAGGACAGCTAGGTGATTTGATAATTCTTACTCCTGCTATTCGCGAAATGAAATTGTCATTCCCGAAATCGATTATCACTGTGATGATCCTTCAAAGGAGGCAGTATAGTAATAAGAATGATGATGATATTGATACAATCAGATTAAATCCCGAAAATGGTACTGCCGGAGTACTTTCTAATAATGCATACGTTGATAAGATAATAGAAATTAATCGCTCAGCCATTCGTTCCTATAAGGGTATTAAGCGCGCATGTCTCGAATTAAAGATTATTAAGCTTATCAGAAAAGAAAAACTTGATATTGTTATTTGTACATTTCCCCAAGATAGGTTTGTGTTTTGGTCATTTTTATCAGGCGCGAAAATAAGAGTGGGACAGCATGACCAAAAGTTTTCCTGGTTATTAACACATACCCCCGATGTTCAGAAAGAAGACAATGGGGTACTTAAATATTATTGTGAACTGGTGGTAGCTGCAGGTGCTTCGGTTAATTCTTATACTACAGAATATCATATTACGAAAGCTTCACGGAAATGGGCAAGTGATTTTATTGAAAAAAATAATCTCAATGATAAAAAAGGTTTTGTGTGTATACACCCAGGAGCCAGTGGACTTTTCAAAGCCTGGCCACCAGAGAGATTTGCATCAGTTATAAAGGCCCTTAAATCTGATGGAAATGTAAATGTGCTGCTTTGTTGGACAGAATATGACAAACTATTAATTGCCGAAGTAAACGTCTGCAGGAGAAAGTGATAGAGATCGACTTTGAAGACAGCATTGATCGTTTCGCAGCAATACTGGAACAAAGTATATTATGTGTGTCAAATGATTCCGGGCCACGACACCTTGCAGTTGCTGTTGGAACACCGACAATAGCTTTTATGTCAAGAATGAAACAATTTGCCTGGAAAATTTATGATGATGAAATTAGAAATGTAGTTTTGCAAGGAAACGTGCATTGTTCATTGTGCACCAAAGAAGATTGTCGTGAAATTATTCCCGAGGGGGAAACTTTCGGCGCATACTGCATTCGAATGATAACAACGGAGGAGGCGCTGGGAATAATTAGACAAATAATATCAATTAATTAAAATGTTTAATGGTTAGAGTCATATGCAAACAACATCTTTGATAATCGCTTTCTATCAAGAGGTTCAGACCCTTGAACTTTTACTGGCAGCCTTAGAAAGACAGTCATTCAAAGACTTTGAAGTAATTATTGCTGACGATGGTACATCGGAGGACGTGCTTCCTAAACTTAAAGAATTATTAATACGTTCACCGATCGAGACAAGTCATATCTGGCAGGAGGATAAAGGATTCCGGAAAAACGCAATACTAAATAAAGCTATACAATCTTCTTCCACAAATCACTTAATATTTATAGATATGGATTGTGTTCCACATAGAGAGTTTATCCGTGGGCATGTGGAATACAAGAAACAAAAAACGTTTTTTACGGGANNACTAACCCCTGAAAAAGTTAGAAATGGATATTTGGATTCCAGTCTCATGTATTTGATATGGGATGGAATTATAGGCGGGTCAAAAGACGTTGAAAAGGGAATTTATTTTAATTCGCCCTCTATTCGAAAGCTTTTTAATAAAAAGAAACGGGGAATACTGGGATCAAATTTTTCAATTCACAAAAATGATCTATTAGATATTAACGGATTTGATGAAAGGTATATTGGTCCTTCCATTGGCGAGGATAGCGATGTTCAATACAGACTTGAGTTAAACGGCCTTAGGATAAATTCTTTAAATAACATAGCCATCCAATATCATTTATATCATAAACAAAAACCCATCTCTCAAAAAAATCTTGATTTGTTTGAATCTGTTAAAAAGGAGAAACGACTGTTTACAATGTATGGAATAACGCAAGGTTAATTAGTTAGCTGGTAAGCTGCACGTTTGTTATTTTGAAATTTACTTTAGCTCATTGTTGTTAAGGAGAATGAAGTATATATATAAATTAGGTTTATACTGGAACCACACCTCCATACTTAATTCCCGTCAGAGAAGCCAATTCTCTATCAAATGTTGTTATATCATCCCTGCAAAATTGATTCAAGTGTGTATGTCCACAAGCCCTGGCCATCACCTGCATTAATTCTACAGTTGCATTGAAAAAATTTTGCAATTGTTTTGCAGACAAATCAATGGTCAAACGGCTCCGCAAATTAGGTTTCTGCGTTGCTATTCCAACAGGACAATTATTTGTATGACATGCTCTCATTGCCTGGCAACCAATTGCCTGGATGGCGGAGTTAGCCACCGCAATTGCATCAGCACCAAGCGCAAGAGCCTTAATAAAGTCAGGCGCTGTTCTTAGCCCCCCTGTTATAATTAATGTTATATTATTTGCACCTCTTTTATCAAAGTGATTCCTTGCACGGGCTAATGCCGGAATCGTGGGCACTGAAATATTATCTCTGAAAATCAACGGGGCAGCTCCGGTTGCGCCTCCTCTGCCATCAAGGATAATGTAATCAACACCAATTTCAATAGCAGCATCAATATCTTCTTCAATGTGGTTGGCTGAAAGTTTGAACCCGATAGGAATTCCTCCCGTATATTGCCTAACTTCATTGGAAAAATTTTTAAAGTCTTTTAAAGAGGTTAAGTCTTTGAACCTTGGTGGCGAGATAGCTGGCTGACCTTCCGGTATGCCTCTTACCTTACTTATTTTTCCCATGTTTTTGTGTCCGGGCAGGTGTCCGCCAGTTCCGGTTTTAGCACCTTGTCCGCCTTTAAAATGAAATGCCTGGACTCTCCTCAGCAGTTCCATCTTAAATCCAAACTTTGCAGAAGCCAGCTCATAAAAATAACGGCTGTTTTCTGCTTGTTCTTCCGGTAGCATACCCCCTTCACCAGAGCAGATACCCGTCCCTGCTAATTCCGCACCACGGGCTAGGGCTGTTTTTGCTTCTTCTGATAGAGCACCAAAGCTCATATCGGAAACAAACAGAGGAATCTTTAGTTCCAGTGGTTTCTGTGCTTCCTTACCAATTATTACATTTGTTTCAACCTCTACATCTTCAAGATGAGGTAAGCGGGCAAGTTGTGCAGGTAAAATCTGTATATCGTCCCAACGGGGGAGAGTATTTCTTCCAACACCCATTGCTGCAACCGAACCATGATGCCCTACTTTTGACAAACCGTATCTTGCAAGCTCTTGTATTTCATCAACCTTATCTTCCTCTGGTGCCGAATGTGTTGATTTATACAATCCCAAATATTCATCGCGATTTATATTTGGAGGAAATTCTTTTTCGTATTCTTTGATCTCATTCTCATCAACATATACATTGTTATCTTCAATGATTGCCTTAAACTTGTGCAACGTTTCTTCGTTGTTATATTCGCTTATGCCGGTATCTAATCGGTAGTCCCAATTATGGACACCACATATAAGATTGTGTCCATCCACAAAACCATCTGCTAACAAGGCTCCACGGTGAAGACATCTACCATAGAACACCGAAACACTTTCATCAAATTTTATTATCACTAAATCTGTATTGCTAACAAGAGCATACGAAGGTTTTCTGTCTTCAAGTTTTTTAAGTGACGCTATAGCGATTTTATTTTTCAAATTATATTCCCTATGTATTAATGATAAAAATAACGAGTAACTACAGGTATCAACAGGTATGAAATGCTACTGAAAACATATTTTAATATAATCAGTTGTTATTATAAATTACAAACGGAAACATACTTGTAAGAATAAAGACAGGACAATCATAGAATTTTAGCAGTGCTATGCAGAATAGAATAAAGGAGCGAAAAAAATATTATGGCAGCGATTCCCTTTTTCATTAATTCATCGTACCTCGTTAAATTGGTGATGTATATTTAATAAATTGGCACGAAATAAACACCGATAAAAATATGAAAGCAAGCATTGGAGTTTTATTAATAAATCTTGGCACTCCCGATAGCCCCTCAGTCAAAGATGTACGGAAATATTTATTCGAATTTCTGAACGACCCCCGGGTGATTGATATTCCTACAATTGCCAGATTCTTCCTTGTAAATTTTATTATTGTTCCTTTTCGCGCTCCGAAATCCGCAAAGATTTATCATGAACTGTGGACAGAAAAGGGATCTCCAATTCTTCTTTACAGCAAGTCAGTACAAGCTAAATTACAGAAAGAACTTGGTGAAAAATACAAAGTTGAGCTTGCAATGCGTTATAAGAATCCAAGTTTGGACTCAGTTTTAGCTCGGATGGAAGAGCATAATTATGAAAAATTAATTATTATCCCATTATTTCCACAGTATGCATCTGCCAGTACAGGCTCTGCAGTTGATAAAGCAATGAAGCTTATCGGTAAATGGTGGGTAATACCAGAGATAAAAATCATCAGCCAGTTTTATGATAATGAAAAGTACCTGGAGACAATAGTTGAGCAATCAAAAAAATATGATATAAATGATTACGATCATATTTTGTTTAGCTATCACGGATTGCCTGTAAGACAGGTTGATAAGGTTTATGAAGATGGTAGTTTGTGTGCGGAACATCACTGCGAAACCGAAATTACGGAAGAGAACAAATACTGTTATAAAGCCACCTGTTATGCAACCACCAGGCTTATTGCTGAAAAACTTAACATAAAAGAACAGAACTACACGGTTTGTTTCCAATCCAGATTGGATAAAAAATGGCTCGAGCCGTTTTCGGATAAAGTTGTAGTTGAGCAGGCGAAAAAGGGGGCTAAGAAACTTTTGGTTTTTAGTCCCGCATTCGTAGCTGATTGTCTTGAAACAACAATTGAAATAGGAGTGGAGTACCAAAAATTATTTGAAGAAAACGGTGGCGAAAAAATTCAGCTGGTTGAAAGTCTTAACGATCACCCAATGTGGATTGATGCCCTAAAAGATTTAGTATTGAAGAATGTATAATTCTGGATTTTAAATTTACCAATCCAAATATTCATCAGTACCGGTTAATTCACTAAATCTTCTAAGAATTATATCATCCTTGTTTTTCTTTCTAACAATCAACGATTCTTTTAATTGGGTCAGCTCCTTCTCCAGCATATTTACTTCCATTTCTCGCTGTTTTTCTTTGAGGTCGAATAACATTTCGAGCATGGGAAGAATTTTATTTTTAAGATACTGTTTGTTCTCCTGACTTGCATACTGATACTGTATTCCTATTGCTCGTGTTTGCAATTCAAGCTCATCAACTTTCCTTTCATTTTGATAAAGCTCTTTTTCAGAAGATTCCATAAAACCGGGATAGATCTCAAAATTTACAAATTGTGCGTCACGCAAGAGATCATTGTAACTTTCTGCATTAATGTCCTTAACTTTTAATAGTTCCACTTTTACTTCAGGAGATAATTTCTCAAGAATTCTTGTTTCTTCCTGGGCATCTATATTCTCTCCCCACGGAACGACAGGTGTAACAGGCTCGGGCATTGTTTCTTGAGCGGTTGCGCTACAAATTAAATTTACTGTAGATATTAAAATAATTAAGAAAGATTTTATTTTTTTCATTGTTTACTCCAAAAATATATTATTATAAATCACATTGATGTTTTATTGACTTCCTTTTTCATTTTTATAATTTGACGAAAATGTCTTCGTTGCAGCGGTTATCATCTTTTTATAGGTCTCATTATCAATATCTTCCAAAGGAAGATTTTCATATAGTATTATAGTATCTTTTAACGTTTTTAGTTTGGAGATGCATTTACTACAAATAGAAACATGTTCGTTCCATTGATTTATCCTATCTGTTGAAAGCTCCCCGTCAATATATAACCAAATTTCGTTACTGAATTGGTTGCAATTATTACTAATATTAGTCTTCATAAATCTTACCTACTTTTCCCCTGATTTTTGAAACAGCATAATGCATATGTCCAAGAACAGTGTTAAGCGGCTGTTTTGTGAGTTTCGCTATCTCTTTAAACTGCATGCCAGAGTGTAGCCGGAGAAGAAACACCTCTTTTTGTTTACTTGTAAGACTATCAACTGCAGACAATATCATTGTTCTTGTTTCCTGTATAACAAGTTTCTTGTGGGGATTGTTTTCATCCGAATAATTAATAATTACATCCATTGCTGTCTGTGTATTTCTAACTGATCGGCTTTTAATCGAATCAACTGCAACATTGTGTGCGATTGAAAAAAGCCACGAAGAAAATTTATTTTGCTCGTTGTAGGAATTAAATCCTTTCCAAACTTTAATTAATGTTTCCTGGAAAAGGTCCTCGGCTGTCATTCTGTCTCCGCAAGATCTTAACAAATAAGAGTACAGCTTTGTTCTATAAATATTAATCAAACTTTCAAACGCAACAGAATCTTTTTGTATACATTTTTTAATTAATTCTTGTTCCAGTCTCTCTCCGAAAAAAAGTTTTCTTAAATGTTAACGATCTAAAGGGCAAATTATTGTACCTGCTTTAATAATTTTCCCGAACTGATTATATGTTAAATGAAATTTATATAATTTTAATTCGCAAATCACTTAATTGTTAATAATGCCACTTGCTGAATAAGTAGTTTCTTATTGAGTTGTTGCTGCGTCTGTGGTAATCTCTGAGAAGAAGTCATTAGATAAAAAAGACATCTTTTTTACAAAATAAAAAAATGAATAAGAATAAGATTGGTTAACTTATCGGGTAAAATAATTTCAATTTAATAAGTGTGGATTTTCAAAAAGTTATGAATAAAAATAAAAACGGTCGCCCTTCCTGGGATGAATACTTCTTAAAACTTGCAATGCTCGCATCGGAAAGGTCTACTTGTCCCAGAATGCACGTGGGCTGTGTTTTAGTAAAAGATAAGTTTGTTCTCGCCACGGGCTATAATGGCTCATTACCCGGACAGCCACATTGTGAAGATGTAGGATGTTTAATTGTCGACAACCATTGTGTAAGGACCAATCATGCAGAAATTAATGCACTTGTGCAGGCAACGACGCATGGAGTAAATGTAAAAGGTACAACGGCATACATTACAAATATGTCTTGTACAAACTGTGCAAAGGCGCTAATAGCTGCAGGGATAGAAAGGATTGTTGTTTTTTCGGATTATCACGATACTCTTGCAACAAAATTTTTTACTGAATCCGGGATTAATATTATAAAAATTGAAA
>JARRKK010000033.1:0-15328 GCA_037388105.1 Ignavibacteriaceae bacterium
ACATTGGAGCACCAGACATTCCAAATCGATATACCTCGAAACTATCTTTCCCAAGTTCTTCTTCGAGCTGTTCTGCTAAACTTTCATAATAGTTTACTTGCAATGCTTCTACATACGAATCACCGACAATAACGATTCTATATTTATTCCGGGACCTGTTAATATTATACCTGTCATGAATAGAATTCCAACCATTCGCGTTAATATTGTATTCTGCATTTATTTCATTCAGAACTCTATAAACTCCTTTTTGATTAGGTTCGCACTTTACTATTCCATCGACAAATTCGAGTTTTGGCATGTCAGGGGCAACAAATATTAAACGAAATATGACGAACTCTGCAAAAAGAGTAGCCAGTAATATTGAAGACAGAATAAGTAAACTATTATGAAAGTTTAGCAGAACAGCTCGAAGAAGAACTTGGGAAAGATAGTTTCGAGGTATATCGATTTGGAATGTCTGGTGCTCCAATGTCACAGTATTTGTACATAATCAGAAGGGAAGTTTTAGCCTATAAGCCCGACCTGATTGTAGTAGTGTTGGTTCACAATGACTTTGTTGAGTCTTATCAAACCAAATCAGGAGTATACACAAGTAGTTTTTTAAAGCTTGAAGTTGGTGATGGTGGTGTAATAAAGGAAATAAAACCACGTGCCTTGCAGAAAAGGTGGTATAATCCGATACAAGAAAATTCTGCAATCTGGAAATTTTTTGCTTATAGGCAACAGTTTCGTTTTGATTTTCTTCGGAATTTAATATTTGAGGTGGACACAATAGCAAATAAATATCAGGCTAATATACCTATGTCTACCATTGAAGTAAATCAGGTTAGTAATGAAGCAATTACAAATTATATTTTCAGTGAACTTAAGAAAGAAACTGAACCCCTTGGTATTGAGCTTCTCGTTGTTATTGATGGGGACAGGTTAGCTATCTATGACAATAATGATTCTGACGATAAGAAACTTTATGATTCTGGCGCATTAAGCTTAAATTTAATTGCAAAAGGTGCTGCTGAAAGGAATAATATTCATTTTATAGACCTTCATCCTGTCTTTAAAATGGATTTTGAGGAAAATCGTAAGAAGTTTAGTTTTGAAAGTGACAATCATTGGAATGTATATGCCCATAAGATTGTTGCTAATACTATTTATGAGTATATAAAATCGTATAAACTCATGTCACAGAAGTAGATTAATAGATTAAAATTCATACTGTGTAAGACCAAATTGAGGGTTTTTTTGGTGACGGAGGTAATGAGTGAAAAAATTTCCATGCCGTTTTGTTTGATTTAAACTTAAGCTTAAATTCATTACTAAGTTTAACTTTATTTTGTTCGAACGAATAAACTTTTGATCGCTTTTCTTCTCGTTTCTGAAATGCTTCAATTCCAGCTGGGCACATCATGTTAAGTTTTGTTAATTCTTCTACTTTTTTGATGTTAACAGCACTCCAATTGCTTTTTGGATTGCGCGGCGTGAACCTTATCATATAACTTTTATCATCGATCGATTTTCTTATACCATCAATCCATCCGAAACAAATTGCCTGATCTACAGACTGGGACCAGGTAAAATTCGCTTTACCCGAATTCTGTTTGTAGAAGCCAACCCATATTTCTTTTTTCTTATCGTGATTTTTTTCAAACCACTTTCTTAGTTCCGTTTGATTTTTAAAAAATGTGGGTCTCAATTATTTAATTTGTTAATTATAGTCAATATTAAATTAAATGAACTAACTGGCCAGACTCGGAATATTATTTAGAAAATCTTTGCTCCAAATTTTATTCATTGTCGTAATGTCAATATTACCGCCAGAAATAACAACTAATATTCTTTTTTTACTTTTTTGTTTTGATAACCATTTTCTCACAGCTACCATAGGCATTGCACTGGTCGGTTCTACACGAACTTTTAGAAGATGCGATAACCATTGTGTCCAGTATATAATATCTTCCTCCTCTATTTCAAAAAAATCATCTAGCTGTTTAAGGTACTCGAAAGTTAATTCTCCAACTGATAATGTTCTTGCACCGTCTGCTATTGTATCAGGTGTTGAATTCAAAGTTTGAATTGAATTTTTCCTTAATGATTCAGCTGCATCATTTGCATTTTTTGGTTCAGCTCCAATAACTTCAGATTTAGGAGACATTGCACGTGCAACTATAAGTGAACCAGAAAGTAACCCACCACCACCACAAGGTGCGAATATTGCATCTATATCCTCCAGTTTATTGAGAGATTCGAGGACAGCAGTTCCTTGTCCGGCAATAACCTGAGGATGGTTAAAAGGCGGTATCCAATATGTCCCTTTATCCTTTGCAGCTAGTTCTGTTTGTTCATCGACAGTAATTCTATCATTACAAAAAATAGTATTCGCACCATATGATGCAGTTGCTTGTGCTTTTACTTTAGACACGTTTTTCGGCATATAGATCGAAGAGAGTATTCCAAATAAGTTTGAAGCCCAAGCAACAGCCTGTGCATGGTTTCCGGAACTATTTGATACAACTAAGTCGGGTTTCATATTATTTTCTATCAACCATGCCACAGTATTGCAAGCACCTCTGGCTTTGAATGCGCCAACTTTCTGAAAACATTCGGCTTTAAAAAATATCTCATGGCCCAACCATTCATTTAATTTATGCGAATAAAGAACTGGAGTTTGATTAATGTACTGATCTATTCTATTCTTTGCATTTTGTATATCCGAAATTGTTATTGCTTTCATCATAATATCAAATGGTTGGTTGATTCTTTAAACCTTTTTACTATTTCTAGTCGTTCAATATTCAGTAGCTATTCACTAGTTGGTAATTAGTAAGTTATCTTCAAATTACTCGATAGCGAATTTCCAGATAATTATATTCAAACACATTTTATTGATATGGAAATTGGGTAAACGGAAGCAATTTTGGTTTCGCTGAAATAAAGATAATCACTTTTATTTCTTTATAATTCAATTCTTCCAGTTTTGGCAAGTTAACTCAGTTACTTAGAAAAATATTATTAAGAAAAATTATGCTACAATATTTGTCAGATACTCTTTTCCAATATCGGGTTTTTGTTGTATTCCTCACTGCCTCCTCTTGGAATTGATAGTGTTTTCCAATCTTTTCCAACGATTGTTCTCGCAATTAAAACTATCTGACCCACGTGATAACATGTATGTGCAAGCGATCTGTGAAGAGCTTCAATAACTGAAAGGTCTTTGCCACGGATAGTAACAACCTTATTGATATCAGCATCTGATAATGCAGCCAAAGTTTCCATTAAAATATTCCAACCCTCAGACCATTTTCCGATGAGTTCGCTTCGTGTAACATTTCTTTCAATGAATTCTATATCCCTCTTTCGCCATACTTTCTCACCATCTGTAGTTAAAAAATTAGTGAAGCGTGATTTCAAATTACCGGAGATATGATAAACGATTACAGAAATTGAGTTGTTATCCTCTCCAATAACTTTATTAATACTATCGTCCGGTACCTGTTTAATTGCTCCTTCGCCTAGTTTTTTATAGCGTTGGTATTCCGCTTTAAATGAATCTACAATCATTTTAAAACTCCTCTTTTTAATTTCACATAAGCCAATCGATATAAAGCTCAGGTCTTCTATCTTTTAAAAATAACTTCCCGGTAGAAGATTTATATATCAAAGTGCAGTATAGTATCCGTTCTGAAATGCAGCTACTCTCATCTCAGCTTCATAAAGTCCATCCGGCCATTCATCTTCTATTCCTGCTTGCGGAACAAAAACAATTGCTGCACCTTTAAGTGCAAGCGCACGCATATATTCAGGGTAATTTTTGTCGTAACAAATGGCAATGCCAATTTTTCCAAATTTTGTATCATAAACAGCAGTACCATTGTTGCCGGGTCATAATATCCTTTTTCGTGAAAGCAAGTAAAATCTGTTATATGGACCATCCGTGTAATTCCTAATATATTTCCATCTAAATTAATAATCAGTGATGAGTCGTAAGTTTTCTCACCATCCTTATCAAATAAATTTAATATGATTACCACTCCAAATTCTTTTGCTAGTTTTGAAAATAATTTCGTTGTTGTGCCCGGAATGGTTTCAGCTAATTCAACATTGTTATTATCTGAAGGGTTTTGTGGATAAAATTTTGTAAGCGCCAGTTCGGCAAAGCAGATATTGTTTGCACCATTTAGTGCTGCTTCTTTAGCGGAAAACAATCCTTTTTTAAGATTTGCAGGTATATTGTCTGATGCTGATTGCTGTATGAGTGCTATCTTCATGAAAACCTTATTCTCCTTCCTCCATTCCCCAACATCTTCACTTTTATATAGAATATTTCCCGGAATATTTTCCGTGTGTCACTCTCGTGCTAACGGAAATCTAAATTCTTTAAAATAAAACTGATTCCTACTTTTGTGGGAATAACAGGCTTGAACTACAAAAAATTTAAAACAAATTCCCTTTCTGAAAGGGAATACTAATTATAAGAAATCCTATATATCTTTCCTGCAAAATCATCGGAAACTAACAAAGAACCATCAGGCATCTGCTGAATGTCTACAGGTCTGCCTGAAACATCTTCACCTTTCAGCCAACCGGCTGCAAAAACTTCATAACTAACTGCTTTGTTATTTTGGAGTTTAACCAGAGTAATTCTGTAGCCGATTTTTTCTGATCTATTCCAACTACCATGTTCAGCAATAAAAATTTGGTGTTTGTATTCAGCCGGGAACATATCACCTGTATAAAATCTCATACCAAGCGAAGCAACATGTGGACCAAGCTCTTGCACTGGTAAGTTAAACTCAGATGCGGAATGTCCACTTCCGAATTCAGGATCCGGTATGTCAGCCCCATGCCAGAATGGGAATCCGAAATGCAATCCTTTTGTTGGTGCAAAATTTAATTCATCGGGAGGAATATTATCGCCAAGCCGATCTCTACCGTTATCCGTAAACCATAATTCATTTGTAATGGGATGAAAATCAAATCCAACTGAATTACGGATTCCATGTGCGTAAATTTCGAATTCAGAACCATCTGGATTCATCCTGGTTATTGTAGCAAATCTCTTATCGCTTTGCAAACATATATTGCAAGGTGCTCCAACAGGCACATATAGTTTTCCGTCAGGTCCGAATTTTATAAATTTCCATCCATGATGAGTTTCAGTTGGAAAATCATCGCGAATAATAATCGGAGACGGATTCGTTCTGAATGTGTTTTCAATATTTTCATATTTCAATACCCGACTAACTTCAGCTACGTAAAGATCTCCATCTTTGATAGCCACACCATTTGGCATTTGCAATCCCGATTCAACTTCTAATACTTCATCTGCTGTTTTGTCATTATTTGTATCAACAGCTGCATATACCTTGCCTTCCTTACGCGTTCCTACGAACAGGATACCGTTGTCACTAAGTACCATTGAGCGGGCACCCGGAACATTAGCATATATTTCGATATTAAATCCAGGAGGGAGAGAAATATCACCAGTATTTATTTGTCCGTTATTTGTACCGCAGGCAATAAATATAATATTTACTATTAATAAAAAAACTACCCGATCAACCTGCTTGATCATTTTCGTAACCTTCAGTTTCTATTAATATTTGTTATGATTTCCGTTTCCAGATCCGGAATAAGTGTGCTAGTATTTTCAATATCAGAATTTGTTAAGAATATTATAAAGATTTTATTATCCGGGTCAATCCATAAAGCAGAACCATTATCTGAATTATAACCAAATGAATTTATTGAAATATCATTACTAATATGAACGGCAGAAAGATATGTTTGCCAGCCAAGACCTGCATAACTTAATGGTAACTGGGGCGAAATAAACTTTTCAACGGTATATGCAGAAATATACTGTTTCCCGTCGTAATAACCTTTTTGAACAATCATCTGTGTAAAGATAGATAAATCATCAGCGGTTGATACTATATTGTTTGAAACAATCTCGCCGTTCATTATATTTTCTACAACCTCACTAAAAGTTAAATGGGTTCCATATTTAAAATTATCGATTGAAACGAATTCATCTTCTTTTATTTTAACTGTATTGTGATAAAAATATGTATTATACATACCTAATTGATTGAAAAAACGGTTTTTCAAAAAATCTGTAATCGGCTCCCCTAAAATTTTATTAATTACCAACTGAAGTATAAGAGTATTCAACTCACTGTAAATAACCGATTCATCTCTTTTATATTCAGGTGTGATATTGTTAATTGCATCTACCAGCATCTCTTTAGTCCAGTTAGTATTTAAGGTATCTAAACTTTTGCCAATACCGGAATTATGAAGTAACAGATTTTTGATTGTAATACCTTGTTTCCCTTTCACATTAAAACCAGGGAGATAGTAATAAACTTTATCTTCTAATGACAATGACCTCTCATCAACCAACATCATAACTGCAGATGTTATAGCAATAGGTTCAGCTAAGGATCCGATATTGTAATGTTGTTTTTTCAAATAAGATTCTTTTGAATAGGATGATACAGTTCCAAATGTTTTTTGATAAATGATTGTATCATTTTTCCCTATAGTGAGAACGGCATTTTGTATTTTATTTCCACTGATTGCATCAAAAATTAAGCGATCAACATTCTCCAACTCAAGATAATTTCTAAGTGAGTATGATAATTTTGTAGTTAACGATTTATTAGACTCTACTCCCATTCCAATATGAAATTCTGCGTTGGGCATTGAGACTGGAAGTCTTCCTGTAATATCAGTTTCTCCTAAAATAGCTCTCAGACAGGCATCCTGTGAAACATAGGAATAGCTGTAAGTATCAAGATATGTTTTAATATTAGTATAGGTTGATAACAAATAGGGGTTTTTCAAACTAATAAATACAGTAGGGATCTTTAAATCGATAATATTTTGTATAAAGTTTTGCTGCAGTTTTGAATTCAGTGATTGTCTATCCTTTAATTGCACTTCAGAAAATATAGGCATTATAATAAGATCAGCGGTTTTAGCAGATTCCAGAACACGATTATATTTCCAACTCCCAGTTCTTCTGTTTATCAAATGAGCGTCAATATCACCAATTCTTTTAAGTAATGCGTTCTTAAAGTAGGTTGCTGTTTCTCCTCCTTCACCATCTGTTACCGTAATACAAATAATTTTATTATAAGATTCTAAATTAAGAGGAATCAAATTTTCATTGTTTCTTAAAAGCGTTATAGATTTCTGTGCAATCTCTTCTGCTAATTCAATATGGTTTTCTTTTTCTATACTTGTAATAATAGTTTGTGAATCATTTAAATTCTCATTGTTCATATTAACCCATCGTTTTGCGGCAAGTATTTTTCTCACGCTATGATTTATTCGTTCTTCCGTAATTTCACCATTTAGAACTGCATTATAAATTGTATTAATGGCGTTTAACGGATCCGGCGGCATAAGTATAATATCTATCCCGGCTTTAACTGCCAGTAAAATTGCTTCGTCCTGCTCAAAATATCTGTTGACTGCATCCATATTCATTGCGTCTGTAATTATCAATCCATCAAAACCCAAAGTATTAATTAATAAATCGCTCACGATTATTTTTGAAAGAGATGAAGGTAAAGTGTCATAAGCAGGTACCTGAAGATGACCTATCATTATTGCCTGAACTCCGGATTCAATAGCATTAATAAAAGGATATAGTTCCATTTCTCGTAGTTGCTCCCGGCTTCCGGAAATTAAGGGCAGATCTGTATGTGAATCAATCTCAGTGTTTCCATGGCCTGGAAAATGTTTTATAGTTGCTATCACCTTCTCGTGCTTTGAACCCAAAATAAATGATGAAGCCATCTCTGATACCGTGTACTTGCTTTCAGAAAAGGACCTGATATTTATTACGGGGTTTAGTTCGTTATTATTAATATCTCCAACCGGAGCAAGGTTTTGGTAAATTCCCATCAGTCTGCTCTCTATAGCAATAGCTTTACCCATTTCATAGGCATAAGCTGAATTTATTACTGCTCCAAGTGCCATAGCATGTGGGAATTCCAATACATTGTCTATTCGTGAACCTAATCCTCTCTCAAAATCAGCTGCAACCAATAATGGAATATCGGATATTTTTTGTGCGTCAGAAATGAATTCAATTTGTTGTTTTAATTCTCCCTGGTACATAATAAGTCCACCAATTTTTTCATCTCTGATATATTCCATAGTACTACTGTAATATTTTGAAGCCTTATTCAGGTAATTTCTGTAAACTGGCAGCATTAACATTTGAGCGCATTTTTGACGTAATGGCATTGTATCCAGAATAGCTTCAATCCATTCTATATCCTGATTATCAATATCAAATACCGATGGGTAACGAGGATCAGTCTGCGTAGTTTTATTACTTATTCCGGAAATGTTTGAAGAACTTAAAGCAAATGTTACTAGTATAACTATTGCCGTCAATATCACTATTCGAACTGAATTAATTTTGATTTTCACAAGATATTGAATAAATAAAAGTGGAATTATTGCAATATAAGAAAAGGTTTCTATTCAATTGATTTAATAACAGCGTTGTGCAATGCAGGGCGTATTTCGTATAATTTTTTATTATTTCTCGTTGGATAGACACGATTCGTTAGAAAAATTACAAACAATTTTCTGGTAGGTTCAACCCAGATTGAAGTTCCTGTAAAACCGGTATGACCGAAGGAGGATAAATCAAATAGGTCACCTGCAGAAGATCCGTATTTTGATTTAGTATCCCAACCTAATGCCCTTGTACTATTTGTTGAAGATCGTGTGGTAAATAATTGAATTGTTTCTGAATTAATTATTCGGTTTCCCTTGTAAATACCTCCATTGATCAACATCTGTAAGAGATGACTGATATCCTCTGCTGTTGAAAATAAACCGGCATGTCCGGCAACGCCATCCAATAATGAGGCATTTTCATCGTGGACAGTTCCCCAAACCAATCTGTTTCTCCAGTAGTTATCATATTCAGTCGGTGCGATTCGGTACTTCAATGAATCTGGAGGATTAAATAAGGTGTTGTTCATTTGAAGAGGCCGGAATATTTCTTCTTCACAAAATTGATCCAATTTCTTTCCTGTTGCAACCTCAATCAATTTTCCCAAAATAATAATTCCCAAATCGGAGTAAACGGTTTTAGTACCGGTTTTATAATCCAATTCTAAAGAAATAATATCATTAAAAACTTCTTCTGCTGAGTTGTACTTATCGTAATATCTTCTAAATGCTGGTAACCCGCTATTATGAAGAAGAAGATTTTTTATAGTTATGTTTTCTTTTTTGTTTACTGCAAACTCGGGCAGATATTTTGCCACTGGATCATCGAGGTTAAACAGTTTTCTATCGTAGCAGATCATTGCGCAAGTTGTTGTGGCGATTACTTTGGTAAGTGACGCAATATCGTAAATAGTCTCGTTTGATACTAAAGCGGAGTTTTCATCGTAGGTTAAATGACCGAATGCCATCTCATAAATTATTCTATTATTTTTTGACACCAAAACTTCTGTGCCTGGAAATGCCCGGTTTTCAATTGCTTCAAGTAGAATTTTATTGACTTCTTTAAAATCGTAATTATTTGTTTGAGGCTTGCAGGAAATGAAAGAAGTAAGGAACAGGATCACCAGGATGAATAATAATCTCATAACTTGCTCATTATGTAGCTTTCTTTATTCCAAATTTTGCATCGAGCGGAATAAATTTTGTAATTATAAATGCAGGTATTGTAGATATCATCACCCAAATAAAAAAGTATTTATATCCAATAAATTCCTGAAGCCAACCGCTAAACATACCCGGCAGCATCATTCCTAAGGCCATAAACCCAGTTGCAATTGCATAATGAGATGTTTTGAAATTCCCTTCCGATATATAAATAAGATATAACAGGAATGCTGTAAAGCCAAAACCATATCCAAACTGCTCGATCGCAACAGAGATATTTATTAGTAAAAAATTTGATGTTTGTGTAATGGAGAGGAAAATATATACCAAATCGGGTAAATTTATAGCAATAACCATCCACCACAACCAGTATTTAAGCCCATGCTTTGCCGCAGCAAAACCGCCAAGCAATCCGCCTAAAGTCAAAGCGATTACACCAACCGTGCCATACACAAATCCAACCTGTGATGTAGATAATGCAAGCCCACCGGCGTCAATTGGATCAAGTAAAAACGGAGATGCAAGTTTTACAAGCTGTGCTTCGCCGAATCTGTAAAACAGAATAAAGGTGAGGATTAAGACTATTTGTTTCTTCCTGAAGAATTCAGAAAATGTTTTTAAAAAATCGGATAGCAAAGAGCTCAAATTTACATCTGTTCTTTTACTATCGGTTGAAGGACGAGGGAGTAAAAAAACATGATAGATGAGAAAAAAGATGAACAACACCGCGAGAATTAAAAATGTAATCAGCCATGCGAATGAAATATCACCGGTACTTTCCTCCATTTGGCCTGCAAAAATTACAAATAACCCTTGTCCTGATATGAAAGCTATTCTGTAAAAAGTATTGCGTACACCAACAAACCATGACTGTTGATGATCATCCAAAGCAAGCATATAAAAACCATCTGCGGCAATATCATGTGTGGCTGAGCTGAAAGCTATAAGCCAAAAAAATGCAAGTGTATATTTGAAAAAGTCATCTGCTTTAATAGTTAATGCAACGCCTGCCAATCCTGCACCTATGCAGAACTGCATTAATAAAATCCAAAATCTTTTAGTTTTAAGAATATCTACTATTGGACTCCATAATGGTTTAATGACCCAAGGTAAATACAACCAGCTTGTATAGAGTGCAATTTCCGTATTAGAAATATTAAGTCTCTTATACATAATAACCGATACAGTCATCACAATAACATAAGGAAGCCCCTCTGCCAGATACAACGACGGAACCCAGATCCAGGGATTTCGAATCTCCTTTTTATGCATTTAGCATTTTCCGTGCAATATTTATTGCACCTTGAACCGGGGGATACTCTGCTTTTACAATTGTTACTCCAGACAGGGAGTTTTTAATTTTTTCTCTCAGCATATCCGAATAAACATTTTTATTCAATATCAGACTTCCAGCAAATGATATATTCATTTTACTAACTTTCATTTTCTTCATTATAGTTTTAATTTGAACAATAAGCTCATCACTTTCATCTTCCAGGATAGTTATTGCAGATTTATCACCTCTGCCTGCAGAATCCAAAACAAGTTCGGCAACAGAGGCAATATCAAAATTCTCCCTATATACTTTTTTTAGCAATTCTTCTGAGGAATTAATATCATATTTACTGATGAATGAACTTACAATATCAGATTTTTCTTTACTTCCATCATAATATTTTGCGACATATTGCAACGCGTTTCTTCCAATGGAATATCCGCTTCCTTCATCACCAAAAATTCTTCCAAATCCTCCTGAGCGATAAATTTTGCCTTCTTCATCTTTACCGTAAATAATTGAACCCGTTCCGGCAATTAAAATTGAACCGGATTTATTTGGAAAAGCACCTTCAAGTGCAATTTGTGCATCGCCGATTACAGTTAATAATTTTATTTTAATACCATATTTTGAGGCCAAATTCAACAAAGCACTTTTTAGCTTAGCTGCATCTTCTTCACGTCCTGCACCGGCTGCTCCAATTACAACACTTTTAATATCGTCATATTCGAAGTTTAGTTTTCTTCTACATTTTCTGATGAGCGATAAAATATTTTCTGATGCCTCAGCAGAGCCGTTAACTAAAAAGTTCGCTGGTTTGCCCACTAATGTGTGCAGAATATTTCCACCAGTATCTGCGACAGCAGACTCTGAATTTGTAGCTCCACAATCGAATCCAAGAAGGTAATCCATGATGATACAACTTTATCTTAAAATGATTCTTAAAATTAAGAAAAAGAATCAATCAGTAAAATTTTACTGATTAAAGTTAATGATTTGCTTAAGGCAATTTATTATATTCACACTGTGATTTGCGTAATCATTTTGGGAAGAATAGATGAGTAAACTGGAAGAATACTTCAGACCCTTCCGGGATAATACGATTGGGATTAATAAAACATTCATATCACCATATGGCGAAAAAAGAATTGTTTATGCCGACTGGATAGCCAGCGGAAGATTGTATGAGCCAATAGAGAAAAAAATAAGCGAAGTATTTGGACCAATGGTTGGTAACACACATTCTGAATCAAGTGAAACCGGCACATCTATGACCCATTCCTACCACTTAGCTCATCAAATTATAAAAGACCACTGTAATGCCGGGAAGGATGATGTTATAGTAACAGCTGGGTCCGGTATGACTGGCATGATCGTAAAATTTCAACGGATTCTTGGTTTAAAAATTCCGGAACAGTTGGTAGAATTTTTTACACTCCCGGATGAATTGAGACCAGTTGTATTTATTACTCATATGGAACATCACTCGAATCAAACAACGTGGCTGGAAACTATTGCTGATGTTATAGTAATATCACCGAATGAAGACGGACTCTGTAATTTGAATGATTTGGAGAATCAATTAGAAAAACATAAAAACAGGAAATTAAAAATTGGTGCGTTTACGTCTTGTTCGAATGTTACAGGTATTTCACCTCCGTTCTATAAATTAGCAAAAATAATGCATCAGCATAGCGGGTATTGTTTTATTGATTTTGCTTGTTCTGCACCCTATGCTAAAATTGATATGCATCCGGAGGACCCGGAAGAAAAACTGGATGCGATTTTCTTCTCACCTCATAAATTTTTAGGTGGTCCCGGTTCTAGCGGAGTTATGATATTTGATTCAAAATTATATCATAATCAGGTTCCCGACCAACCCGGCGGAGGAACAGTAGATTGGACCAACCCCTGGGGGCAGCATAAATTTGTTTCGAATATTGAATTAAGAGAGGATGGTGGGACTCCAGCATTTTTACAAGCGATTAGAGCCGCACTTGTTATAAAGTTGAAGGACGAAATGGGTCCTGAGAACTTGCAGAGGAGAGAAGCAGAACTTGTTAAAATAGCTATGGAAGGATTACGTAAGATTCAAGGATTGCATATACTTGCCGACAATATTGAAGAACGTCTGGGTGCAATTTCATTTTATGTTGATAATATCCATTACAATCTAATTGTTACCTTGCTAAATGACCGTTACGGTATTCAGGTTAGAGGTGGTTGTTCATGTGCCGGAACTTATGGTCATTATTTACTTCATGTTGATCCTGATAAATCCAGGCACATTACTGATCTGATTGATCATGGTGACTTGTCCGAGAAACCAGGTTGGGTACGAATGTCAATTCATCCAACTATGACAGATGATGAGCTCCTATTTGTGGTTGACGCCATAAAAGAAATAGTAAAGAATATAGATGAATGGCAAAATGATTATGTTTATATCCCGGACAAAAATGAATTTTATCACGTATCTAATGATGGTAAGAATGTTGAGAAAGTAAAGGGTTGGTTTAAATTGACTGATAATAAAAAGATTCAGATTTAACAAACTATGATTAAGTTATTGCATATTTAATAAATAAAATTATATTATAATTATTATTCAATAATTGGCTCTTTCTAGTTTTATCGTATGATTCTATTACAATTGCAATAATTAAATGCAAGAAGGGAGGGGAATAAAATGGCAATAGGAAGTTACGAAAAATGTAAGCATTACATTGAAACCCACTCGCCTCTAAACGAAATTCTTCCGACAAGAGTTCATAACTACCCTTGTATTACAATATCAAGAGAAACCGGCGCTGGCGCACAATTGGTTTGTAAAGAGTTGATAAAAATACTTGAATCAATATCTGAGTCTGATGAAGTCAACTGGACTTATTTTGATCGGGAGTTAATTGAAAAAGTTCTTGATGATCACAACCTGCCTAAACAGATAAACAAGTATATGAAGGAAGACAAGTATAGATATCTTTCAGAAGATGTTAATGTTCTTTTAGGATTACACCCATCACAACGGACCTTACTGCAAAAGATATCTGAATCAATACTCCAGTTGGCGCGCATGGGAAAAGTGATAATTGTTGGAAGGGGAGCAAATATTATAACTGCAAAACTGAAAAATTCTTTTCATGTACGGTTAGTTGCACCTTTACATATTAGGGTAAGGCACATAATGAAAATTGAGAATTTAAACAAAAAGGATGCAGAAGCTTTTGTGAAGCATAAGGATAAAGCAAGACGTGAATATATCAAATCGAGCTTCTCAAAGAACGTGGAAGACATTGAAATGTATCATATAGTAGTTAATACCGGGTTGATGTCTTACAAAGAATCTGCTGAGATAATTGCCGGAGCTGTGATGAAGAAATTTCCGAATTTTTTTATCGATGTTGTAAAATAAAAAATATCATTAAACTTTTTCTTCAAACTCATCTATTATTTTTAATATTTCCTCTTCGGATATTCCTTTACCAAATGTAATAGGATCTTTTGGTTTTGGATGATCATTGGTAGTTCTTTTTGTCAGATTATATTTATAATCATCTTTTAATGGAAGATTACCTGCTCTTGCTTTTAATCTTTCTTCAATTTCACTCATAAACAGATCTTTAACACCTTTGCTTCGATGGGCATCAAATTGTACAACAGAGTTCCCTTCATTAATCGGGTTCGTTTCGAATGCAAGACTTTTAACATTGATCAAATGCTTTGCAGTAACATTATCAGATATTATTGAACCGCCCCATGTTCCGGGTCCTAAAGTCATCGATGGATCTAAGGCCGTTGTATATCCAACTGCACCTATCGAACCAACGGTATTAACTAAAATTCTGAATGCAGGTTTTTCCAGAGCAAACTTCATAATTATTGGCTGATCATTTGAGTGAATTACCATAGTATGACCAATTCCTCCGAACCTGAGAAGATCGATACATTTGTGGCAGCCCTCAAGCCAGCCATTAACCTTATAATATGCAAGAATTGGTGAAAGTTTTTCCATTGAGAGAGGTTCGCTTTTACCAACGTTATAACAATCAGCAATCAATACTTTTGTATTTTCGGGCACTCGAAAGCCCGCATAATTAGCAATAAACGTTGCAGGTTTGCCAACTATCTCAGGATTAATTCTGAAATTTGTTTGGATAGCTTTAGACAATTTTTCCTTTTCATCAGCAGAAACAAAATATCCACCTTGAGATACTACTTCCGTACGAACTTTATCTTCAATTGGCTCATCAACAATTATCGATTGCTCTGATGAGCAAAGTGTTCCGTTATCGAATGTTGTCCCGTAAATAATATCTGCAACTGCTTTCTGATAATTTGCGGTTCTTTCAATAAACGCGGGCACATTTCCGCTTCCTACTCCATAAGCCGGTTTACCAGCACTGTATG
>JARRKK010000034.1:0-22700 GCA_037388105.1 Ignavibacteriaceae bacterium
ATCTACTGGACGCAATACAACTTTAACTGCGTTCTCAGCACCTGCATGCACAAAGGATTCAATTATACTTTTATACGCATCTAAATGATTAATATATTTTCCGCAAACCGCGATCTCAACGGATTTGGTAGGCTTTTTTATAGCTTCAACAAAATTATTCCATTCTTCAAGTTTGATTTTTTTATCAGGAAGGCGAAGCCGTTTAAGAACTATTTGATCAAGCTTTTCTTTATACAATACTAACGGTACTTCATAGATTGAACTGCTGTCATTCGCTGAGATTACTGCTTTACTATCTACGTTGCAAAATAAACCTATTTTTGTACGCACATCTTTTGATAGTTTTTTCTCAGAGCGGCAAATCAAAATATCTGGTTGTATTCCGAGTTCAAGAAGATTTTTTACACTATGTTGTGTCGGTTTTGTTTTTAATTCTCCAGCTGAAGCAATATACGGCACAAGAGTAACATGTATGCTTATTGTATTAGCTCTGCCATATTCCAGCATATGCTGGCGCATAGCTTCGATGAATGGTAATCCTTCAATATCACCAACCGTACCACCAATTTCAGTAATGATTATATCATATTCGCCAATTTCACTCAGCCTCACAAGACGTCTTTTAATTTCATCGGTAATGTGAGGGATCACCTGAACAGTTGCACCTAAATAGTCTCCTCTTCTCTCTTTTGTTATTACTTCGTGATAAATCTGACCTGTCGTTAGATTATTGGATCGCGTCATATTTACATCTAGAAATCGTTCGTAATGTCCGAGGTCCAGATCTGTTTCAGCACCATCATCGGTAACATAAACCTCACCATGCTGGAACGGACTCATTGTTCCGGGATCGACATTAATATATGGATCGAATTTTTGGATTGTTACTTTATAGCCGCGCTGTTTTAGTAATAAACCGAGTGAGGAAGCGGTGATTCCTTTCCCCAATGATGAAACTACACCACCTGTGATGAATATATACTTTAATTTCTTCCTGCGGGCCATAAATTTTTTGTCTCGAAATATAGAGTAAGATTGATTGAATAGCAATCACATGTTAAACCAAGAAAATTTTTATATTAGTTCTAAAATGAGCTCTCTGACAATCGTTTAGGGATCAAAAATTTCTTTAATAATAAATTGCCATTAGTTAACTTTTTCATTATTGTTGGACTAAGGAGATATGCATGATAGAATCAATTAAAATTTCAGAAGTCTTTCCGGTTAGCGCAAAAAGATTATACGACGCCTGGTTAAATAGCGAGGAACATTCGGAGTTTACTGGCAGCAAAGCGGAGATTCGGCCAACTGTAGGTTCCAGGTTTTCAGCCTGGGATGGATACATTACCGGAACAAATATAACATTACAACCTTATGGGCGAATTGTTCAGAACTGGCGGGCAACTGATTTTCCGAAAGGAGCAATGGAATCTAAACTGGAGATTCTCTTTGAGAAAACAAATAGTGGAACTAGAGTGACACTAATCCATACTAAACTACCTTCAGCAAAGATAAAAGATTATGAAAAGGGATGGGTTGAACATTACTTCAAACCAATGAAGAAGTACTTTAAAAAAATCAAACATTTAGCAACCTCGTCATAAAACTTAAAAATAAAAGAACAATATCCTGTTTCATTCAAATCACCTACAAATTCAATATCTTTTTTTGAATTTGCATTGCATTTTACAACGCTTCACATCTATGTAATTCCTCATCAAGACAATTAAATTCATCTCTCTTTTAGTTCATAAATGGTATATTTGCTTTGTAATTGTATTTACAAAGTTAAAAAGAACCAAAAAACTAAAATTAATATCACTGTTTCTTAAGTTTCTCCTTCAATATTTAATTTGAATAGAATGACAAAGTATTTTAGTTACATAGTATTTGTGATTATAATATCCAGTATGTCTTTTGGCCAGGATACAACCAAAAGTCTGGCTTTCAAGAACAACCGACCTTATAGAAATTCGCCATATTTTTACAGACCGGATTTGGGCTATCAAATCTGGCAACAGTTTAAACTGATCCATGAAGCTAACGCTGGCGATGTACTTGCGCAGCACGAACTCGGACTTAGATATCTGATGGGTGAAGGTATAGCCACAGACACGGCTTATGCTGTGTATTGGATTAAAAAAGCCGCTGACCGGAAACTCGCTTCCGCAGAATATAACTATGCAATTCTATTAATAAACGGCTGGGGTGTAGAATGGGATCCTTTTGCCGCATTTAAATACTTTAGAGAGGCAGCCAGAGCCGGAATGATTCAAGCACAATATGTTACTGGAATTCTTTATACAGACAATCTAATTGTAAGTCGAGATTTGGATTATGCTTACTATTGGTTAAAAAAATCTTCTTCTGAAGGGTATGATCCGGCAAAGCAGATAATCAGTCAAATTAAACCAAAAATTACTCAATCCATTGTTGATTCTATTAAAACCATTGAAGAGGATACTGATACTAAATACAATGATTTAGATACAGATAACGATACTAAATTATCTTCGCCTGTTGGACTTGTATTTATTGATTTTGACTCAATAGGTGATACTGTAACTACTCTTACAGATAGTATGCTTATTGGTGATCTACAATTAACAATAAAGGATAGCTTGGCAAGAGCTATGAAAATCGATTCAATGAAACATTTATCTGAATTAGTTTCTCCCAAAAATGTGGCATTTTTATCCGCACTTGCTGAGAACGGAAGCCCGGAAGCACAGACAATCATTGGACAGTTATACGAACGAGGGATTTATTTTAATAAAAATTTAATAACAGCAGCTTCATATTATTTTCGTGCACTTAGAATAGATTCACCAAAAGCACCTTACTTGTTATGGCAATTAACTAAAAAAACGGGATTCATAAACAGGGTACAGAATGAAGTATCAAACGGTAACGTTGAGGCAAAATTTGTATGGTATGGACTTGCCAGCACTACTTTTGATAATCAAATTGCCATGAGTGACGCAATAGATCTCCTGCAAAGCTCAGCAGATCAGAAGTATTTGCCTGCAATGATTGAACTGGGTTTAAATTATTACACGGGAAGATATTTAGATAGGGATATTAACATGGGACTAAGATACTGGAGAGAAGCATCATTGCTGGGTAGTACGGAAGCTAGTATACGATTAATAACCGCTTCCTTATATGATGAGGAAGAAATTAATCATAAAAAAGCTGTTAGTGATTTAAAAAAAGCAGCTGATGAAGGATCCGTCTTGGCGCAAGTTGCACTTGCATATTGCTACGAAAATGGAATTGGAACAATAGTTTCGAAATCAAACTCTCTTAAAAATTATAGAATGGCAGCACAACGGGGAAGTCAGTATGCATACCGAGAACTGCAAAGATTGTATGATGAAATACGCCCGAATGACCCTGAGTTTACGATAAATTAACATATAAATCCCAACATTTTTTTGATTACTTCATTTGGTCATTATTTATTTACCCTGGCGTTCATGGTGGAGAAAAACTTTTAACGATGAAAGAAAAAAACCCCTAACAGAGTTAGAGGTTTTAAAACCAAACAGAAAATTTCTAAAAAAGTTAAATTAGAGTATATCTATTTTTCTCGGTTTAATCTTTTCATTTTTTGGTAAATTGACAATCAGCTGACCGTTATCATACTTGGCTTCAATTTTTTCCTGGTTAACTGAATCAGAAATATTAAACATCCTATAATAGTTACCAATTTCCTGTTCGTTGAGTATGTAGTGATTGTTAATCTGTTTATCATAATCAATCTTACCAAACATAATCAGTGAATCCTTTTCAACTTTAACTTTTAAATCGGTTCTTGAAACTCCAGGCATATTCGCAACCAATACAAAATCACTATCGGTTTCGTAGATGTTTACATAAGGTTTTACATAATTTTGTTTTTCCAACAAGCCACTTATTAAATTGTTGATATTTTCCTTTACAGGAATCATTTCATTGTTATCCATTTTATAACCTTTCGATCTTTATTTAATTATTCATCACAATTCTTTTTGTGTAATCATTCGATCTTATCGTCTATATCAAAAAATAGTCTGTACAAGTACTTATAACCTTTTCATTAGGTAATCGGGTTTAGATGAGAATGACTACACCGAATATTTCAATAAAAAATCGCATCCCGAGATATCGGGATGCAAATAAAATATTACTTATTTTTATCATCCTTTTCATCATCCTCAACAACTTCATAAGATGCATCCTGCACGTCTTCTTTCTTCTCAGTTTGAGGTTCACCTGCAGTATCACCTGGCTGTTGCTGTTGTCCGGGTCCTCCTGCTCCAGGTCCTTGTTGTGCATAGAGTTCTTGTGCAACTTCTCCCCATACTTTGTTTAATGCATCGGTTGCCGATTTTATCTGATCTGAATTATTCGTAGCTAAAGCATCTTCAACTTTTTTAATCTCTACATCAATTTTGGATTTGGATGTATCAGAAATTTTATCCTTCATCTCTTCCATTTGTTTTTTAATCTGGAACACTAAACTATCAGCCTGATTTCTTGTATCAATTTCTTCTTTTTTCTTTTTATCTTCTGCAGCATGTTCCTTAGCATTGGTTTTCATCTTTTCTATCTCTTCTTTACTAAGTCCGCTGGAAGAGGTAATTCTAATACTCTGTTCTTTATTGGTAGCTTTATCCTTAGCTGATACATGCATAATTCCGTTTGCATCTATGTCAAAAGTAACCTCAATCTGAGGTACTCCTCGTGGTGCCGGTGGAATTCCATCAAGATGAAAATTACCGAGTGTACGATTGTCACCCGCCATTGCTCTTTCTCCCTGTAAAACACGTATTTCTACAGAAGGTTGATTATCTGCTGCAGTCGAGAATATTTCACTCTTCTTTGTGGGTATAGTTGTATTTGCATCAATAAGTTTTGTCATCACCCCGCCAAGAGTTTCTATACCAAGTGACAAAGGTGTAACATCAAGAAGTAATACATCCTTTACATCTCCGGTTAATACACCACCTTGAATTGCAGCACCAATTCCAACTACCTCGTCAGGATTAACTCCCTTGTGTGGTTCCCTACCAAACATTTTTTTCACCAGTTCCTCTACCATAGGAATTCTGATAGAACCACCTACTAAAATAACTTCGTCGACATCGGATGCGGTTAAGCCCGCATCTTTAAGAGCTTCTTCACATGGAATTTTTGTTCTTTGCACAAGGTCATCAATCAACTGTTCAAACTTAGACCTGCTGATATTGATATTTAAATGTTTTGGTCCTTCTTGTGTGGCTGTAATGAACGGAAGATTTACATCAGTGGTTGTGGATGACGATAATTCAATCTTTGCTTTTTCTGCAGCTTCCTTTAATCTCTGTAAGGCCATCGGATCTTTTCTCAAATCAATTCCATCAGATTTCTGAAATTCATCTGCTAAGAAATCTATTAATCTCTGATCGAAATCATCACCACCAAGATGAGTATCTCCCTTTGTGGATTTTACTTCGAATACTCCCTCACCTAACTGAAGGATAGAAATATCAAAAGTTCCTCCTCCTAAATCGTAAATGGCAACTGTATGATCTTTAGATTTCTTATCCAATCCATAAGCCAAAGCTGCAGCAGTAGGTTCGTTTATGATTCTTTTAACTTTCAGTCCGGCAATTTCACCTGCATCTTTAGTTGCCTGTCGCTGGGAATCGTTAAAGTAAGCCGGAACAGTAATAACAGCTTCCGTAATTTCATGACCTAAATATTCCTCAGCAGTTTTTTTCATTTTCTGAAGAATCATTGCACTAATTTCAGGCGGGGAATAAAGTCGATCATCAATTTTAACACGAGCAGTTCCATTATCGCCTTCAACGACTTGGTATGGCACTTCGTTCATTTCAGTCTTAACTTCATCAATTTTTCTTCCCATAAATCTTTTAATTGAAAAGATAGTATGTTTTGGGTTTGTGATAGCCTGTCGTTTAGCTGGCTGACCAACCAATCTCTCCCCATTCTTTGCAAAAGCAACAACTGAAGGAGTTGTACGTCCTCCTTCAGAATTAGGTATTACTACCGGATCATTTCCTTCCATTACGGATACGACTGAGTTAGTTGTACCTAAGTCTATTCCAATAATTTTACTCATAATAATTTCTCCTTATAAATTTTTTGCAGCTTATTAGCTGATTTATAATATCTTATTTAATTTCGATTACTTTTTCTACTGGAGTTTCAGGAACTAGTTTTGCAATGGATATATTCAATAACCCATTTTCAAAATTAGCTTTTACATCATCAGGATTAATATCTTCCGGCAATTCAAATTTTCTTTCAAATTTTCCAAATGTTCTTTCGTTTGTAACAATTTTTACATTATCTTTTTCTTCAACTTTATTTTTCTTTTCCCCACTTAATGTAAGAACATTATTTTCTAAAACTATTTTAACATCATTTTTTGAAACTCCAGGTAATTCGACAATTATGTTCACAGAATTATTATCTTCCATCAAATCTACTTTAGGAAATCTGCTAAATAGAAGGTCTACATTAGTCGGAATTTCATTAAATAGTTTCTCAAAGTTTAAATGCCCAAATTGAGGTGCAAAATTTATTCTAGTCATCTTATTATCTCCTTATTTAATATTTTATATCTTTCGGTTTTATATGACGTTCCAACTGATGTGCCAGCATTTTAAATTGTGTTAACTTGTTTTAATAAAAAGGATTACAAGAATCACTTACAATTTCTAAAAAAACATCATTTGGCAGAATATAAGTCAGAATGTCATCAATTTTTAGGATTTGACAAATAAGCTGACAATCTGCTCATTTTTTAATATTTTTGGAAAAGCACAGGAGAACAGCTTGTTTGACATTGAAAAATTTGATATCAAATTAGACACAGATATAATTGGACGCAACTTTATTTATGCAGAAGAAGTGTCATCTACAAATGTTGAGCTATTAAACAATCGAGATGTTTATATTTCACACGGAACAGTTTTATTAGCTGAAAATCAAACCAAAGGTAAAGGGAGAATAGCAAAAAAATGGTATAGTGCAAGGAATATGAATCTTACATTTTCTATTCTTGTTACGGAGTCTAAATTCCTTGGAAGAAAAGTTAACTTATTAAATTATGTGGCATCATTAGCTGTTGCATTATCCATCGAGAATCTATATCAACTTCATACTGAACTTAAGTGGCCGAATGATGTATTAATCAGAGGAAAAAAAGTTGCAGGAATATTGATTGAATCAACTTCTCAAGGAAGCAATATAGACAGACTCGTAATGGGTATTGGTATAAATGTAAATCAAGCCTTATTTCAAGGTAGTTTTATGGTTGAACCAACATCTATAAAAATTGAACTTGGGCATACAGTTGAAAGAGAGAAAGTCTTATCTGACGTTCTTAATAATCTTGAAGGCTTATTTGAAAATGTTGTTTCTTCACCCAACATCATGTTAAATGAATGGAGAGAACGTTGCAGAATGATTGGTGATAGAATAACAGTGGTAAATGATGGGAAAACAAAGAAAGGTGTCTTTGAAGATATTGATGATAACGGTTTCCTTGTCCTTCGATCAGGTGATAAAACAGAAACATTGCACTTTGGGGAATTAAGCATCAGATAATGCTATTAACAATCGATATAGGGAATACGAATATTAAATCTGCAATTTTTAATGAGCTTGGTTTAATAGAGTATTTTATATCACCTGGATTTGATGTTATACTTAAATCAATAAAACACTTTGATGTTAAGGAAGTAGCAATTAGCTCAGTGGTTCCTGAACAAACAAAGTTAATATCTTCCAAACTGAAAATTAATTTTGGTTGCAATCCATTCATTATTTCTAAAGAAGTGCAGTTTAATGTAAAACTAAACTACAACTCAATTAACACATTGGGAGTTGACAGAATCTGTTCTGCTGAAGGAGCATTAAAATTAAATAACAATAAGTTAGGAAAAGGTTCATATATGATTATAATTGACTTGGGTACAGCTATGACCATTAATTTTATCAAATATCCCAATGAATTTATTGGAGGATTGATCGCTCCCGGAATCATTACAATGTTTAAATCTTTAGATCAGCAAACTGCACAGTTACCAGAAATTACAATTAACGATTATAAATCCTTCATTGGAGATGATACAAAATCGTCTATTGCCAGCGGTGTTCTAAATTCTTCAATTGGATTGATTGAAAAATCTATCGAATCAATATCCAATTTAGATGATTGTAAGAAAGAAATCACATACTTAACTGGTGGGATGGCAGAAGCATTAATAGAATATTTACCCGCTGAGGCAATATATGACAAGCTTTTAGTTTTACGGGGAATAAAATCAGTATATGATTTGAACAAGAGCTTTACAACTAATTGATCTTTATTGATTCATTGTCTATTAACCGGGTTGATCCAATTTTGCACGCAATGAGAATATAATATTCATTTCCTGGTTTAAGTTCATTCACAATCTCAAATGATTCTGCTTCAACAATATTTATATAATCCAGAGTTGAGGTACTAACTGAATTAATTATTGAGTTCATTTCAGCAATAATAATTGCAGTTCTTTTTTCGCCTGCATTAATCATTTTTTTAGCGGAAATAATCGATTGATGAAGAATTGGAGCATCCTTCCTCTCATTTTCAGATAAATATATGTTTCTCGAACTTAAAGCCAGTCCATCCGGTTCTCTTACTATCGGACAAATAACCAAGCGTATTCTGAGTTTTAAATCTTTAACCATTCTTTTTATGACAATTACTTGCTGTATATCTTTTTGTCCGAAGAAAGCGTAATCCGGATTTGTACAATTAAATAGAATATTAACAATGGTTGTTACTCCTCGGAAGTGTGTTGGTCGAAATTGTCCTTCCAGAATTTTTGACAGTTCCTCAACATTTATGAAAGTCTGAAAATTTTTCGTATAGATTTGATTTGTCTCCGGTATAAACAGATAGTCAACTCCTTCATCAATTAAAAGCTTTATATCTCTCTCAATATCTGCCGGATATTTTTCTAAATCTTCCGTAGGTGCAAATTGTGTTGGATTAACAAATATTGAGACAATAGTAACATCACAAAGTTCTTTAGATTTCCTAACCAAGGAAAGGTGACCTTCGTGGAGAAAGCCCATTGTTGGTACAAAACCACTAGTTTTATTTTGGATTTTAAGGGAATGGGAAAGATTTTGAATTTCACCAATTTCGGTGATGGTTTTGATAGGAACCTCAGGTCATTAATTCAAATAAACCACTAATAGTATTTTTTAATTCTTTTCTTGAAACAATAATATCAACAAATCCTTTATCCAACAAAAATTCAGATCTTTGAAATCCATCTGGTAAATCTTTACCAATTGTTTGTTTTATCACTCTGGGACCTGCAAAACCTATTAAGGCTTTTGGTTCAGCTATGTTTACGTCCCCTAGCATTGCATAACTTGCCGTTGTACCACCGGTAGTAGGATCGGTAAACAAAGATATGTACGGAACTCTATCTTTTTCCAGAAGTGTTAATCGTGAACTAGTTTTTGCCATCTGCATTAAAGAGAACGCTCCTTCCATCATTCTTGCACCGCCGCTTTGAGATACTATTATTAATGGTAATTTACTTGTATATGCTTTATCAATAATCCGTGCTACTTTTTCACCAACCACCGATCCCATACTGCCCCCAATGAATTTAAAATCCATACATCCAAATGCCACAGGTATATCATTCATCAATCCTGTACCAACCCTAACGGCGTCGTTTAATCCTACTTTTTTTATTGTTGACGAAATGCGGTCTGTATATTTCTTAGTATCTACAAAATTTAGCGGATCTCCTGATCTCATTTTTTTGTATAGTTCTTTGAAGCTACCACTATCCAACAAAATCTGGATATATTCTTCACTACCAATTCTAAAATGATATTCACACTTTAAACAGGTCCACAAATTAGATTCTAACTGTTTGTTATGAATAATTTCACCGCAACCAGGACACTTTTCCCACAAACCATCCGGTAAATCCGTCTTCTGGTTAAGAGGTGATAATTTTTCTTTTTTCCTTTTAAACCAAGGCATTCAGAATCCTATTGCTTGATGTCTGCATAAACCGTCAATATTTTTGTCGGTTGTTTTGGATCATTCGAAGTAATTGTTATTGTCCTGCTCATCTTACCTTTCCTGTTTTTGGTATCTAGTTCTACCTTTAAAGTGCCTTCTTCTCCAGGTCCAATTTTTTTATTACTTACTAATGCAGCCGTACAACCACAAGAAGTTTTGATATCGTCGATATTCAAAGTAGCTTTTCCGCTATTTTGAAACTTGAATGTATGTTCAACTACTTTACCTTCTTCAATTGTACCAAAATCATATTGTGTTTCTGAAAAATTTAGAACCGGGTTAGCCTGAATTTTTGTGCCCTCAACTACTACATTTGCTTTAATTGTAATTATCTGTTGTGGACTTTCCGGATCGTTAGTTTCAATTCTGACCAATTTCTTTTGTGCACCCATTCTTCCTGTAGAGTTAAAACTAACATTTAAATTGGTCGATTCACCAGGTTTTAATTCTGTATTCTCCGGCATTGCTGCAGTACATCCGCATGACGGTCTGACTTTAGAAATTGTGAGGAGATCACCACCACTATTTGAAAGCACAAACACATGTGAAACTACTTCGCCCTGTACTACATCCCCAAAATCATATTCATTTTGTTGCAACACTAATTTTGGGTTTATAAGCTGTGCAAAACTTATTGACGAAAAAACAATAAGAAGTATAATTAACTTCTTCATTTTTTAATCCTTTCTTTAATTTTAATATTTTTAACATACATTGGCTCAAAATAATCAAAATCATTGCTAAATAAGTTATAACCGTATTTCAATGCCCATTTCGCAATATATTCGGCACTAGGAGAACTGATATTGTACATTGGAGAATTATTAATCCTGCTATACGCATTACCAAAAACTTTCATATCGTCAACCCGATCAATAAATTCATCGATCGGTAATATTGTTAATTCCTCTACGAATAAATAATTATTGGATTTAATTTCAAACTTAGAATAATATACCTCATCTTTGTTAACTTTATTTGCAATAATAATCAATTCTTCAGATAGTAGAAAAGAGAGTTGAAATGCAAGAGCTTCATAAGTAGGTACAACTACCATTGGAACACCTGCTCCACTTGCAACTCCTTTAGCTGCTGACATACCTATACGCAACCCGGTAAATGAACCCGGACCGCCGGATATTGCTACGGAACCTAACTGAGCAGATTTAATGCCAGATGTTTTAAATAAATATTCTATAATCTCAAATAAATATTCGGAATGTGAATGTTCCATATTTATACTTGATGTGAAAAATTTATCTTCGGAAAAATATAAGGCTGCACTACACAAAATATCTGATGTTTCAATGGCTAATATTGGCTTGTAATCATTCATATTTGTTAAAATCAAATTGTCGTTTTGTATCGTTTTTCGCCGTAATCAGAATTTCGATTCTGTTCTTGGGCAAAGCATTTTCCAATTGATTTCCCCATTCAATAAAAGTAACAGCATTGAAATCATTAAGATAATCCTGCCAACCAATGTCGTATAGTTCTTCAATAGTCTTTAACCTAAAGAAATCAAAATGATAAGCTTTTATTGAACCACTATATTCGTTTACGATTGTAAAGGATGGACTTCCATTGTTATTACCGGTAATATCATTTCCTCCAAAGATATTCCTCCATGCTGAAAAGTATCTTTGTAGTGTGTTAGATATTTATGATAATCTGTTGGATACACAAAGTAATAATCTTCTTTGGCAATTATGTAATTAATTGTAACACCACGTTTAGGTAATTTATATTCCTGAGGATTTTTAATAAAAATTGCATGCTTATTTTCTGCTTTTAAGTTTCTACCATATTTGAATCTTAAATTTGTTGAAGCCTCTCTATCACCCAATACCTTTGCACCTCTAAGACAACGAATACTTCCGTGGTCTGTTGTTATAACAATTTTTACGTTCTTCAACTTGGACAAAGATTTTAACATCCCTATCAATGAAGAATGGATAAACCAGCTATTTGTTAGAGAACGATACGCTGATTCATCAGGAGCAATTTCCTTTAGTATATCAGAATCGGATCTCCCATGAGCAATCATATCAAGAAAATTCACAACCACTGCCATCAAATGTGTATCTTTATGTGAAAGGATGTTTTGTTCGAAATTACGTCCCACTTCCGGATCAATAATTTTTATATATTTTAATTCGTTCTTCAACTTTACTCTTTTCCTATCGATAAGTAGTTGTAACAATTCCTTTTCGTACTTATTCATACTTCGTTCATCATCATTGTTACTCTTCCATAAATCTGGGTAATATTTTTCTATTTCACTCGGGTACAATCCACCGAATAGCGAATTTCTAGCATAGGGAGTTGCAGTTGGAAGAATTCCAAAGTAGAAATCTTTTTCAATATTAAAGTTATCAACCAAATGTTTTTCCATTACTATCCATTGATCAAGTCGGAGACAATCTATCACAAAATAAAATACATTAACTTTTTCATCCTTTAGATGGTTCAGGACATATTTTTCTGTTATTTCGGTTGTAAGAGTGGGAGTATCAGAATCATCCGGTGAACTGATCCAACTAATATAATTTTTTTCAACAAATTTAGAAAACTCCTTATTTGCCTCTCTCCATTGATCATTTAAAGTTTGTCGTAATCCTATATCGGCGTGCTGATCTAACTCAACATCCCAACTAACAAGTTTACGATAAATATCTATCCACTCCGCACAGTCAAGCTCACCCGTAAGTGCCCGTGAAATCTGTGCAAAATCCTGAAGATAATCCTTCGTTGCGTATTCGCCCGAAATCTTTTTCCCTTCCAATATTTTTTTACAGACGAGGAGAACCTGGCTGGGATTTACCGGTTTTGTCAGGTAATCGCGTATCTTCCCTCCTATTGCCTCATCCATGAGCGTTTCTTCTTCGCTTTTTGTAATCATAACTACAGGGATATTTGAATTTATACCGATAATCTGACTCAAAGTTTCAAGACCACCCATTCCAGCCATCATCTCATCTAAAAATATGAGATCAAAGTTTTTCTCTTTAACTAATGAAATGGCATCCTCACCATTTGTAGCAGTATCAACCTCATACCCTTTTTCTGATAAGAAGATGATGTGAGACCGAAGAAGTTCAATCTCATCATCAACCCAAAGAATTTTTTTACTTTCCATTTTTCCTTTGATTTAAATACATATTAATCATTCATATTTTCACTGCACTCAATTAAATGTGCGTAAATATAGTTATTGTATTACAATATTAACATCCAGCCCAGCTTCATTTGTAGTTGTCGGTGGAATTCGGGCAGCACCTTCAGGCTCTACACTTGACCTTCTATAGAAAACTGATAATGTTACTTTTGAACTTATTGTATAACGAATTCGCGGTTCAATCGTAGTTCTGACTGTCCCATCCTGTGGTATTCCATTTTCGGTAAAATTATTCATTTCGAAGCGAACAACTGAATTTTGTGTAAGAGTATAAGCTAATGTAAACTCAATATCATTTTTCAGAGCAATCCCAAATAAAGGCAAATCGAATCCGGATTTGGAATAGCTTGCTGAAAAACCAATGTCCTTTGAAAACGACTCAGTAATGTTGGAGGTAGTTACTCCCAAATCGAAACTACTCCTTGTAGAGTATTTAATATTGCCTGAAAGGTTTCCACCCCAAAGTTGCCCGAAGGTTATATTTAAGCCAACTAGAGGTGAAAATCCATAATCTATTTTTTGTATCTGCGTTTCCTGGTCACCCTCCCTTGTAAGTTTCCATCCTTCTGTATAATTAGATGTATATGAATGGTCTAAAGAAACTTTCTGTGCAAGTGCACTGAATATTGGAAATTTCTCCAACCCATCCCATGTGAATCGCCAGTTTGCTCTGGGGAAATAGCTGGCTACTTCAGAAAGAGCCGGAATTGCTTCGAACCAAGGTAGTGTTTCGAATCCTTTTACAAATGCTTCTGATAAATTCTCTTTCGGATTTGGAGCATTCGGATCATAAAGAGCATTCACTTTACTGATACCGGTATCAAAAAATGGTAACGGAAGACTTAAAAACGATCTATTCAAATTTCCTGTAGACTGGACATTGGATACGAACAGGTTACCCTGATCATCGGTAGTTAATGTTGTAGTTTTATTAACTCCCCAACCAACTTTCCAGGTTACATCAATCTTTGCACCCTCCCAAAGAGGCCGCGAGGTTCTAAAATCAAAATTATTTTTTTCTGTGAACACATCCCTAAAATTTGTATTTGGAACTGTTGCACGAGGGCCTGCATCATCACTTAATCCAAGCATAAACTCTCTTGAAGGTCCATTCCCAGCACTGAATGATGTTCCCCAAAAATTTAAAAATCCGGTTCCGGTACTTTTTAATCCTGATTTTGAAAGACTATATGTATTTGAAAAGTTAAATGTAAAACTATCCCAATCAAAAAATATTGCTTGAATGACAGATTTAAATAAATAAAATGCCCTGGCTAAAACCGGAGGTTTTTGATCAGAGGTTACTTCCAAAGAATCTAAACCTGCACCGGAGGATTCTGTTTGTTCCTTACCTTCCTCGTTTACAGGTTGAGTAATTGTTCTATTTCTTCCAGTGTTCCGGGTGGTAGTTTGAGTATTATTAACTGCTGGTGCACCAAATAATGGTTCAGTAAGTGCTTTCCATCTCAATACTAAACCGGCTGATGTCTTGTTGCTAAACCCTGCACTTCGACCAAGTTCCTCTTGTCGTAAGTCGTAATCCCACCTATAATTAACTGAATATGCTGCGGTTAGAGTAAAATATCTGTTGATATCCCAAAATGATGGAAGTCTTGGTTGAGTACGTAAATCAAAAGTTTGCTGGTAAGCAAAATCCTTTCCAAATGATGCACCTCCAAAAATTTCATTCCAAATTTCTTCTTCTGATTTTTCCCGACCATTTTCATCAACAAGTAAGTACGCTAACGATGAATTAATTGCTACATTATAGTTTGTACTAATATTTAGTAGACCACCCTCAGTCAATGCCCAGGCGAAGTTGAATCCCCTTGCAGCAGTAAAATCACGTGATACTAACGGCGCAGTCTGAATATTACCGGTAGATCTAGTAGTACTACTATTACGGTTTCGTTTTGCTGACACACTGGCAGAAAAATTTTGAGGTACAAAATTAATCTTTGCATCCCTGTAATCTTTTAATAGACCAAAAAACCATCCTAAGATCGGAAAATTAGATGGTTGTATGAAAAGATCGGTACTAAAATTAACACTATAATTTGCGCTTGCATTCCAACCCCAATTCTTTCTTTCAAGTATTGTTGGACTCCTGCTGAAAGAATTATTATAGTTAAAGGCAAAGGTGAGAGCATTGAATGTATCCCTTAAATACCAAAGTGATGTAGGAATAACGAATTTAATGTTTGATGCAGATATGGTATTTGCAACATTTAATGTTTGAGTTGAGGCAATAAAACCTTCTGCTGTCTGTTGATTACCACTATCCAAGGTGTCCGGTGGCTGATTCTCAATCTGTTTAACAGCTTCATCGACTCTTATATCAGTTCCCGGTATGTACAATGGTTTTCCAACAGATTCCGTATGAGAATAACTCACCTGTAGATTGCTTTGAGGCAAGTTAAACGGCAGTATTTTAAGTACATTAATATCGGTTGAGAGTGCCCAATTTCGGCTCTCTACTCTTGAACCAAACCGTTCAGACAATCTATGAAAATATGGATTTTTTTGATTCATATTAAACCTAACTGTCATTACATCAGCAAACTTTAGAGATGTGTTAAAACTATATGCCCAACCGGGTGTATTGTCTGCTCCGATCACTCGTAATTCGTTTACCCAAATTTCACCATCTAGAGGACCGGGGTTAAATCCATTATCCAGATTAAATATACCAACAGTTAAAAACTTTACAGAAGTTAATGTCGGGTTCCCTTTTAATTTATAGAAATGTCCCGGAGCTCCCGGAACAGGTATATTAACGATTTGATTTAATGAATCTCTCGCAGCTTTAATTGATGTAAGTTCATCAAATTTTATTGAAACACTGTTCCAACCAGAATCGACCGGCTGACGATATTCATAATAGTTGTTTGTATCAGTACCGAACCTGAAAAACACTTCTGCGGAGTATAAATTATTTTCCGGTTCATTATATGATATATAACCTGGTTCAAATCTATCATCTCCATGAATAAATAATTTCATCTCAGAGTAGTTAAAAACATCAAGAGGACGGAATAGATATTTAACCCCTTCCCTTCTTTCACCATCTTCCAAACCTGTTAATATCAGGTTAAGTGATTGTTCATTCTTGAATATTTCTTCATCCGGTCTGGTTCTGTCCCTTTCACGATATACACCGGGAGGACTTGTATAATCTCCATTTTCTTCCTGGCTAACAACAGAAATAGACAGTACAGAATCCCCGGCAATCGGGTTTTGCCATTGGCTGCCAACGAGGTTGAATTCTGCAATTTGGATATGCACATCTTCTGAAACGCCGGTCACAAAAAACCTCATGGTTTCAACATTAGATAGACTTGCATTTCCAAAATTCAGTAACGTATCTTTTAAGGGAATACGATATTGATACCAATTCCTTTCTGTAAATCCCCCGCCTGATATAAATGGATTTGTCGCCGAGTTTGTATCAATTGGAATTGCATATCTTAGGTAACTATTAACTAAATCTACATTTCCATTTCTGTTTAAGTCCTCAGTGTCGGGTAACCGACCCACATCTGTTAATACTGCATTTCCTTCAGTCCCATTAATTTTATAGTAGTTCATTGGATCGACAATTTGACCCTGAACCAGAAAAAAATTATCTCCCGAAGGATCTACACGATCTTGAGCATCCGGATAATTTACTCGCTCTTGTGCATCAAAAAGTGTATCGAGTCCTGTGTCTTCACCTTCATCAATGGCATCATTCTGGTTTTTATCTTCACTATTCAGTCGGTTATCAGGAATTACATCCTCACTTATTACACCCAGATCTAAATATAGTTTTGCATTTGCAGGGGCCTGGTCAATTCTCATCCAAAATTCGACGAACTCAATATTCTGTTCAATTAAGTTATTTGCAGTAGATGATAATAATCTTTGCATGCCTCCCCACATTTTGTCTGAACTGGCCGTATCGACCGGAGACCAATTAAAAGTACCTATTGAATCCGGGATATAAAAGAAGTCAAGTACAGTTACCTGTTGATCTGCCCGCGCCACCTGTCTTCTCCCTCCAAAAATATCATCAACTGTAACAAGAGACGGTGTAATATTATACCAAAAACTTTTCGCTTTATACTGCATTCTTTGTTGTTTACCTAGCGTTGCACCAAGTCCGGGAATTAAATCAGGGGGACTTAAATCTTTCCAGCCTGTATATCCTATACCAATCGGTTATCGCTCAGTGTCTGTTGAGTTAAATTCATTACCGTCAATCCAAGATGAGTTTTCTCAGAAAAATCATAAACGCCGCGAGCACCTAATAACGTTTTAGATGCAAGCTGGAATAGATCATTTTGTTCATATGTAATCCTCAAATTTGCTCCGGGCACCAAAGCAGCTTCATTTCGGATTGTTAGTTGACCGATTGCATAATCAACCACATAATCAACACCTGCTGTGAGTTCTCTTCCATCTAGAAGAACCCTGGCAGAATTTTCAACAACATTAAAACCAAGTTGATAAACAGCACTTGCCTCTCCGGACTGTTCGCCTGTCATCACCCATTTATCGGCAATTTTATTTTGTCTGGCAAATGTTTTTGTAGTATCGTATACATCCTGATAAGTGAAATCTTCTAATCCCTCTGGAATATTTTTTCCAAATGGTTGGAGGAATGGAAATATTATTTCACCCGTTTCTGGAAATATTGTTAAGCCAGGTCGCCAATCAAATTTGTTATCAGGAGTAGCATTACCACCTTCACCCTGACTATCAAAACCAAATGCTTCTAATAATTTTATATTTCCGGCTTGCGTTTCTAGTTCGTTTGAAGGATCGCGGCCAACCACTTCATACAAAATTCTAAAATCAAATCCTTCCTTTTTAACATTACGGCTGCCGGTAGGATAGATGTTCTTCAATTTTAATTGCCAGGCATCGCTGAACTGTGGCTGAAGATTTCGCGGTTTAACTAATTTTAATACTATAAATGTATCTTGTGTTGTTGAAACAAACTCACCATAAGTTACATCAGAGCCTGATCGTCCCCGGTTAAATGAAACAGCAATTACATCCTGATCCTGGATAGAAGTTTTAAATGAGATATACCCTGTTTCTGCATGCAAATCATAATCAATTCCCTGCGTCAATAATTGAAAGCGTCCCGTTTCTTGCTTTCCCGGAATTGGGTTTTCCAATGTTTTCTTCAATGAGTCGGGATAAGTTCCACTGGGTCCTAGAGGGTTCAGATCTAAATAGGCATTTGCAAATCGTTCCTTCGATTTATCTGAGGTAATTATATTTATTGACTTCCAAACTTCTATTTCGTTTACAAAAAGATCGGGATTTGTAATTGAAGGAACATTTAAGTAATACTGTCTGAACAGAACACTGTCTGCATAAACCTTATCAATAAAATAGTGGTTTTCAGAATAATCATACGCACGGATGGAATAATCTTGTGAAGTAGTACCCCCAGAAACCGAAACTTCTTTGGTTTCTCCTTTTTTCTGACTGGCAATAGCAGTTAGCCTGAATGGTCCAAGTTTAAATTGAGTCTTGATCCCGAACAGAGCTTCGGCGCCACCCAGAAGAGGAGATGTTTGCATCGATACATTTCCGGCTTCAATGTTTTGAATTATCTCATCTTCATATCCTGTATACTTTATCTTAAGCTGGTTTTCGTACTGAAATGTTCTTTCAGTATTCCAATCGGCAGAAATATTAAGTTTATCCCCAATCGTACCACTTACGTTTATCTGTACCTGCTGTTTAAAATCGGGTTCATTTCTTGTATTGCCCAATCTGGATGTTGTAACACCCTCAGTTGTTTCACTTCTATAGGCACCATGTATCTGTACTGATCCACCTATCTTCAAACTTATTTTTGGTTCACCAAAGATGCTTAATACACCAACTTTAGGAAGTGGTATTTCAAAGTCAGTGAAGCTGGTTATCAATTCACTAAGACCAACCTGCGATTTTGCCAGATCATATTTATAACCCAGCGCCTCCCAGTTCTTTCTTTCGCGAACGGCTAGTTTCATATTAACATACTCATCCATCGGCATTATCAAAAGAACTTTTGTTTCCTGTCCTCCAATCTTTTCCTGGATAGTAACAAACTTTCCCGTAGAATCGATTGAAATACTTCTTTGAATAAATCCGGCTGAAGGTTGTACAAAGAATTTGGACTCCTTGTCCTGTTCAATTTGAACATAAGGTTTATCCTCACGGTCATAATGAAAATATTTTATACGGTTAGTAGAGTCAACAGCCATTCAGTCCACTTCTATAGAGTCAGAAACTGTAGAACTATCAATTATGATCGTTGAATCAGGAAAAGGAATTGTTTGATCACCCGAATCTAAGGGAGTATAAAAAATATTCGATGTGCTTGTCATTTGATTTGAACTAGGTGCAGTTTGAGAAAGGTCGACATTTTCCACTGGAGTGTTTGAGGCAAACAGCTCAGGATTATTCGCCACATAAACCATTTTTAGCCACATCGTTCTATTGAATTGAGTTTGATGTGACTGTTTAAACCCTAAATTGATTCCAGCATAGAAAACAACCAGAGAAAAAACTATTATACGGGGAATTTCCCGAATATAATTTACTTTTCTATTTATAATATAATCCCTTAAAGGAACGTTTCACATTTCTCGGTTTTAGAAAAGTAAAAAACTATCTATACATACTCCTTTGTTATTAATTTTAGCCGAAGAAATTAGAAAATTATATGCAGATTTTCAACAAGCGTACCAACTAAATATTTAAATTACAGCTTAAAATTATAGGTTTTGGCTTCAGAAATGAAGGTAAATTTTTTTCACTGTCGTAGGAATGTACGACCAGGTTTTATACATTTTTTTAAGTAGTAATTTTACCTTTCTGGCAGATATTAATCATTAACATTGTACAACATAATTGTACTAGTTTCGATGTTAACTAGTGAGTTTTAAAATGATATTTTTGTGCTCAGGATATTTCTTTGATAACTCAATTTTATCCCCCAATTCAAAATCTTCGAATTCAAATCCCGGTGAAACAGTACAACCAATTAATGCGTATGAAGATTTATCTAAAAGTTCAGCACCGAACCAATTATTATTCTTGATTTGGACCTGAAACATTTCACCATCCTCAACATTACTGCCTAATTTTAATTTTCTCAATTCCCCACTTTCATCAATAATGCAGATAATAAGCGTGGAGCCATCGTAGAAATGCCATAATTCATCAGCCTTAAGTCGATGAAAGGTAGAAATCTGCTTACCTTCAAGCAAAAAATAAATTGACGTTGAAAAGGTGCGCGATGATTTGAACCTCTTTGGAAGATGATCGGGTAAAATTAATTCACCCGCTCTGTACAGCTCTTTATAATAACCTCCTTCCGGGTGGGGTTTAAGCTGTAACTTCTTTATATATTCTTTTGCTTTTTTATTCATCTTTCAGTTTAAATTTTATTACAATTATTAAATTATTTATTTTATCTCTCGAATTACTTCAATAACAAAAAATTAGATATGTAAATTGAGATATTATTCATTTCCAAATATCGGAACATTTGTTTTATTCTTTTCTTTCTTCTTTTCCATTCCTGTCATTTGCCAATCACAAATGGATTCATTAGAACTAATAAAATATACGAAGGTTGCGGAACAATTTGTTTCATCCACGCTTAGTGAAAGAAAAGGATATGAAATGCTAAGAAATCTTTGCAGAATAGGACCCCGTTTAAGTGGTTCCAAAAATTCATTGCTCGCTATTAATTGGGCAAAGTATAAAATGGAAGAGTTAGGATTTGATACTGTTTGGCTGCAGCCGGTAGTTGTTCCCCATTGGGAAAGGGGAAACATTCAAGAGGCTGTAATACTTGATTTTGAGAATAAGCCATTGAGAAAATTGAATATTCTTGCCCTCGGCGGAAGTATAGGAACATCATCCAAAGGGCTTACAGCAAATGTAATTGAAGTAAATTCAATCCAAGAATTGGGAGAAAGGAGAAAAGAGGTTGAAGGTAAGATTGTATTCTTTAGTCGACCTATGGATCAATCAATCGTCAACACCTTTTCTGGATACAGTCAAGCTGTAGATCAGAGAGTTTACGGTGCAATTGAAGCAGCAAAGTATGGAGGCGTAGGGGTAATTGTAAGATCAGTTACTACAGAGTACGATAATGTACCTCATACAGGATCAATGAAATATGTAGACAGCCTTCAAAAAATTCCGGCAGTAGCTGTTGGATATTTAGATGCTGATTTCTTGAGTGAAGCAAATAGAGGCGATCCGAATTTAAAAGTTAAGTTAACTTTAGATTGTGAAACTCTTCCTAATGAACAATCTTACAATGTTATAGGCGAAATTAAAGGAACAGATTATCCGGATGAGGTTATTGTTGTCGGTGGACATATTGATAGTTGGGATGTCGGTGATGGTGCCCACGATGACGGTGCAGGTTGTATACAATCAATTGACGCGATTGAATTACTTAATAGATTAAATATTAAACCAAAACGAACCTTACGGACAGTATTATTTATAAACGAGGAGAACGGAGGAAACGGAGCAAAAGATTATGCAATATTAGCAGATTCTTCAAAACAAACTCACTTAGCTGCAATAGAGTCCGATCGCGGTGCCTTTACACCTCTTGGCTTTGCAATAAGAACTAATTCAACAGAAATAATTGATATTCTTAATTCGTGGTTACCGATTTTAAACTTAGCAGGAATTACCTGGATTAGAATGGATGATACCGGATCTGATATCTCAAAAATCAATAACTCAAAAGTACTTTTGGGATATGTACCAGATTGTCAAAGATATTTTGATTTTCATCATTCGACGAAGGATATATATGAAGAAGTAAATCCCAGAGAGTTTGAACTAGGAAGTGCTGCCATAGCAATAATGGTTTATCTTATAAGTGAAAAAGGATTATAAATTTATGATCCAATTACATGTTCTGCCGCAATTTTGCCGCTTTTAACAGCGCTTTCAATTGTTGAAGGTAGTCCCGTATCTGTCCAATCACCTGCCAAAAATAAATTATTAATTTTTGTTTTCGATGATGGTCTTGAATTGATGATTTGATTCGCAGGAATAAATGTTGCTCTCTTTTCCTTTAGTACTCTAAAATACTGAACATCAGATTCTAAAATTACTGTAAACAACTTAAGTTCGCGCATACACAATTCATATATCTCATCTGCAGTTTTTTCCATCAAATGATTCGCATTACTAATAACAATATTGATATGTGAATCCTTATTAAATATCCAATGAACAGGTGAATCGATTAGTCCATAGAAAGTTTCAGTTAAAGGATTGTTCTTTAACCAAATATGAACATTTAAAATGGATGAATATTCAAAATTTATATCAGGTGTAATAATCCAATCAGGTAACAACTTTCTTAGTGAGTATAATGGAACTGCTAAAATAACATAATCA
>JARRKK010000035.1:0-13012 GCA_037388105.1 Ignavibacteriaceae bacterium
CTTTTGAAAGACTCAATTGTAATTTGAGTCCCGGATCATTTGCAGAATATCCAGGCAGATTATCTTTATTTGCAATTAGAAAGTTTATCCAATTCTCAATTTTGAAGTTTTTCCCTTCTATTTCATTTTCGCTAAGCCAATAGTCAACGTTAATATCAACTATACTTTCAAAACCATTTTTTCTTTCAAAGTATGTTATTGCCCAAATTTCATAATCAATTTCTTTGAGGTTTGAAAGTTCAATTTGTCTTGCGCCTTCAGTGCTTTTATTAATGAAAAATATTTTATAAGGATCTTGATTGTCGATACTACTTTCATTCATCCTTGTCAGATAACTGATATAATCGCTATCAGGTGAATTGAATACTGTAAAACCTTCCTGACGTAAATATATACAGCATACTTTACTCAGTTCTACTTTTTCCAAGGCGGGAAGTATTAATCCATTTTGATATTGCTGAGCAAAGCAAAAATTGTATACAAGAAGGAATATGATTAACAAACGTTTCAATTTTAATTGTTCCCTTGTAGTTTGAATAATCACTTATTATCCTGGACATCTCAGTTACAAGCTTTTGAAAATAGTTGCTTTATTAACCAGCTAATTTGGCATTCAATTCAATTTTAGCAGAACCACCTGCATAAAGTCTTGAGATTGGACATTTTTCCTTGGCTGCGGCTGCTAACTCATCAAATTTTTCTTTGGATAGTCCTTCACAGCTAACTGTACAATCCAATTTTATGCTAGTTATATTAGGTCCAATATCGTCTTTCCCAAGAGTTACAGTTGCATTTGTACTTACACTTTTAGGTTTCAATCCTTCGTTGGTAATTAGCGAAGATAAAAACATTGAGTAGCACCCGGCCTGAGCGGCGCCTACTAATTCTTCGGGGTTTGTTCCCTCACCCTCTTCAAAACGGGAAGCAAATGTAAAAGGCCCGCTGTAGTTGCTAAAGTTCATTGTACCTTTACCTTCTTTTAAGGTACCATTCCAAAGCGCATTTGCATTTCTGATTGCCATATTTTTATTCCTATTATAAGTTTATGATAAATTATTATAAAGTATTCTAATATAAGGTTTTACAAATTATTGTGCTTGAATTTGTTTAGCATTTTTTTAATCTAATATTACCTAATAGCTAACAATATTGTTTTTAATCCCTTTAAACATAATTCATTTTTTTAGCAATTATATATATAAGAGTTTAAATTTAAATAAACTGAATTTTTCAATAGATTTATCTAACAATGAAAGAAGTAGAACTCTGGAAATTTGTGACTAATAAGTTAAGTGAGAACAAGAGAGTAATGCTTTTAACAGTCGCTGACTCTTATAAATCCTCTCCTGGTAGAGCAGGTTTTAAACTTGTAGTCTCAGATGATGAAGAGATGGTCGGCACAGTTGGTGGCGGGATAATGGAATATGATATGCTGAACGAATCAAAAAAATATTTCAATCTAAGTGGTCCTGTAACACTGATAAAAAAACTATATCATAATGTAAAAGCTCCGGGAACAAAATCAGGATTGATCTGCGGAGGTACACAGTCCATAATATTTCACAAGATTGAACCGAATACAATTGACAAAATAAACAAGCAATTTAATGCTTGTACTCAAAGAAAAAAATCTCTTCTTAAGCTTTCCCCTGAAGGATTGGAGTTTGCCATTAATAAATGGAATACTGAAAAATTTTCTTTCTATTATAAAAATAAAACAAACTGGCAGTATGAAGAAAATTGCGGTATTCCCCCAACAGCATACGTAATCGGAGGTGGACATGTCGGATTGGCTGTTTCACGTGCAATGGCAACTCTTGATTTCTATGTTATAACTTTTGATAGAAGAGAAGATATATTTACAATGAATAATAATGTTTACTCGGATAAAAAAATCATTACTGACTATGAAAATGTTGGAAATTATATTGAAGAGGGAGACTCTTCTTTTGCAATTGTTGTAACAGCCGAATATTCTACAGATAAAGCAGCACTAAAATCAATAATAAATAAAAAGTTTAAATATCTTGGACTTATGGGCAGTGATTCGAAAATTTATAAAATTTTCAGCGAACTTAAAGAGGAAGGTATCGATCAATCACTTTTGGATAAAATACATACCCCGATAGGCATAGAAATTAAAGGTGAATCACCTGAAGAGATAGCAATAAGTATAGCGGCCGAAATAATCAAAGTAAAGAATGAATAAAATTCTGATTGAATATTGGAATCAAACAGTTGTAAATAATTGCATTAAGGTATGTCTGAGCTAAAAGGAATAGATTTAGGAACACATCTAAAATCGATCTTCAGTGAGTACCATTCAAATAAAACGATCTACGGTCATCCTGATAGGAAAATATTTAGAGGATTTCCAGGGTATGATTTCTCAGTAGATTTTTTTGGCAAGCCTGCGTTCACACAGTTAGGACCGGCTGCCGGACCTCATACTCAGATGACACAGAATATCATTCTTTCATTTCTTGCAGGCGGCAGAATAATTGAATTAAAAACCATTCAGATACTTGATGAGTTAATCATACCTCGTCCTTGCATAGATGTGCGAAATGTTGGATTTAATATCGAGTGGTCTCAGGAATTAAAGTTAAATGATTCTTTAAGAGAATATGTTTATGCATGGATTATCTTAAAGATTATAGAAGAAGAAGAATTGCTGGGAATTAAAAAAGGCGATCCATTTTATAATACGATCTTTGATATCTCTGTTGGATATGATCTTAAAGGTATTTCTTCACCAGTGGTAAAAGATTGGCTTAAAAGAATTATGAATGCTGAAGAGGAAATTAGTAATGCACTTGAATCACTTCCTGCTGAATTTTCAAAATACAAATATTTAAATATTGATCCCAAAATATCGCATTCTGCAACACTTTCAACATTCCATGGGTGTCCGGCGGACGAAATAGAATCAATAGTGGAGCATTTAATAAGTGAACATGGTCTACACGTTATAGTTAAAATGAATCCTACAATCCTTGGTTTTGATGTGGTTGAAAGAATCTTACATGCTGATTTGGGTTACGAAAATATAGAATTAGACCGCAAGGCGTTTGATAAAGATTTAAAGTTTGATGAAGGGATTGAAATGATGAAACGGCTTGAGAAGTTTGCAAAAAAACATAACAGGAAGGTTGGGGCAAAGTTTACTAATTCCCTCGTTGTTAAAAACAATCAAACTGTTTTTGAAGGTGAAGAAATGTATTTATCGGGAGCACCTCTTCACGTGCTATCGATGAATGCTATGCACAAATTCAGATCGAAGATGAGTCCGGAATTTCATATTTCATTTTCAGCAGGAATTACAAAACATAACGTTGCAAATGCAGTAAGATGTAATATGAAACCAATTACTTCCTGTACTGATCTGCTGACAACATCCGGCTATATGAGGATGTATGATTATTTTGTTGCAATTAAACAAGAAATGAAAAAGAATAATAGTAATAATATCAACCAATATATTATTAATAGTGCAGATGACACTAATATTTCAGATGTAAACATAGCAGGTGTAAAAAACGCGAATTCTATAGTACCGCGACTTGTTGATAATCTAAGATATCATTATTCAAGGAATCACAAAGATCCGCCAAAAATCGATAGCCATCTGGTTTTGTTCGACTGTATTACCTGTAATAAATGTCTTCCGGTATGTCCGAACGCTGCAAACTTTTCAATCACAACGGGTAAAGAAGATTTTTCCTTTTTAAATTATAAAATCTCGGAGGGGAAACTGATTCCAACGAGCGAAGAAAAATTCGTGCTTGAATATGATACTCAAATTGCAAATCTTGCAGATTTTTGTAATGACTGCGGAGACTGTGATACATATTGTCCTGAGTATGGTGGTCCCTTTATTCAGAAACCAAGATTTTTCTCAAGTAAAGAATCTTATGAAAAATATAAAAACAACAATGGCTATTATTTCCTAAATTCATCCACTTTACAGGGTTGTATCGCCGGGAAGGAATACGAGTTAGCATATGAAAAAGATTCAAATACATTCTTGTTGGCTGATAAAATCCTTAAGATAAGAGTAGATGGACATGATAATCCAATTAGCGTAAATATTATAGGAGAGATAAAGAACGAAACTATAATAAATATGAAAGATTATTATATTATGAAAACATTATTCAACGGGATAAGAAAAAATAAAGATTCATACCCGGCCCGGATATTGTTAAGGTCATAAGGAATGACTAATAAGAATAATTATGGAATTTACACTAAACGGAAAAAATAAAGTATACAACGGTGATCCTGAGTTACCGCTTTTAACCTATCTACGTGAACACGAGGGAATAACATCTCCTAAAGATGGCTGTATGCCACAGGCTGCATGCGGTTGCTGTGCGGTTGAATTAAACAATAAAGCAGTTCTATCGTGCGTTATTCCAATGAAAAAAGCAGAGAACGGAATACTATTTACAACAGAAGGCCTGGGAGAATATAAACAGAATGTAATCGCAAACGCCTTTGTGGAAAAGGCGGGCGTACAATGTGGCTTTTGTATCCCCGGAATTGTTATGCAAGCCAAGGTTTTACTGGATAAAAACAATAACCCGACAAGAAAAGAAATTGAACAAACATTAACACCACATTTGTGTAGATGTACCGGTTATAAAAAAATTATTGATTCAATAGAATACGCGGCGGAAGCTATAAGAATGAACCGCGAAATACCTGAACCTATGACAGATGGAAAGATTGGCAAGAGTCATCCAAAATATAATGGGAAAAATCTGGTAATGGGTTGGAGTAAATATGTAGCTGACATGACTTTCCCCGGAATGGTTCATGGTGCTTTAAAACTCAGTGATCATCCCCGTGCAAAAGTTTTATCGATAAATACAAAAGATGCGGAGAAGTATCCCGGTGTGATTAGAGTATTCACTGCAAAAGATATCCCCGGTAGCAGATTCCAGGGTTTAATAATACCAGATTGGCCTTTAATTGTAGAAGAAGGTGAACTGACCAGATATGTTGGTGATGTTCTTGCAGGAGTAGTTGCCGAATCAGAAAAGATTGCACGGGAAGCGGTAAAATTAATTAAAGTTGAGTATGAAGTATTAGATCCTGTATCCGATCCGGAAGAAGCCCTTTTAACCAGCAGCCCGAAAATTCATTCAAAAGGAAACCTTCTTTCCGAAACAAAAGTTGACCGTGGTAAAGTAGATGCCGCTCTAAAGGAATCCGCTTATATTTCAAAAGGTACATACTATACGCAGGTCATCGAACATGGTTATATGGAACCTGAATGTGCTATCGCCAAACCATGGAATAAAGGCGTCGAAGTTTATTCTCAGGGACAGGGAGTTTATGAAGATCGTAAACAATTAGTAAATCTTTTAGGGTTACCCCCCGAGGAAGTACGTGTAATATTCGTTCCTAATGGCGGCGGATTTGGAGGTAAGGAGGATCTTTCAGTTCAGGGACACGCTGCTGTATTTGCATATATCTTACAAAAGCCGGTGAAGATATTGTTAAACAGGGATGAATCAATTTTAATGCATCCAAAGCGTCATCCGATGAAAATGCAATATAAACTTGGGTGTGATAAGTCAGGGAAATTGACAGTGCTTGAAGCTGATATCATTGGTGATACAGGTGCATATGCTTCTGTTGGAATGAAAGTATTAGAAAGGGCTGCCGGACATGCTTCCGGCCCGTACAATATTCCAAACGTTAAAGTAAGAAGCCGAGCAGTTTATACTAATAATCTTCCGTGCGGGGCAATGCGCGGATTCGGAGTAAACCAGGTTGCATTTGCCATTGAAGGTTGTATTGATGATTTATGTGAACAAGGCGGATTTGACCGGTGGCAATTCAGATATGATAATGCTCTAGTAGAAGGTGGTATGACTTCTACAGGGCAGATAGTGAACCGGGGTGCAGGTGTTAGAGAAACATTGTTAGCAGTTAAAGATATTTTCCAAAATGCTAAATACGCAGGCATTGCATGTGGTATGAAGAATACCGGTATAGGTAATGGGATGAGCGATGAAGGAAAAGTAAAAGTTGAAATTGTTTCTCCCTCGAAAGTAATTCTGCATCATGGCTGGACGGATATGGGACAGGGAGTAGATACAATGGCCGTGCAGTTTGTGTGTCACGAAACTGGAATTGATCCTGGTATTATTAAAGTTAAGGTAGATACAAAAGAGGAAGCTTCAGCAGGGATGACAACAGCTTCAAGGGCAACTTCGATAATAGGTAACTCGATTGCAAATGCCTGTATTCAGTTAAAAGAGGATTTAAAAACCAAATCTTTGAGTGATCTAGCTGGTAATGTGTACAAAGGAGAATGGGTTTGTAATTGGACGACAAAGGTTGGTGATGATGTTGATGAAATAATTACTCATTATTCTTATAGCTATGCAACACAGGTAGTTGTCCTAAACGATGACGGTGAAATTGATACAGTTTATGCGGCACATGATGCCGGCAAAATAATTAATCCTTCACTTTTTGAGGGCCAAATAGAAGGTTCAATCCACATGGGTTTGGGTTATGCACTTACTGAAGATGTTGAACAGGAAAACAGCGTTCCAAAAAGTACAATGTTAAGAAAGTGTGGAATTTTAAGAGCAAAACAAACACCCAAAATGGAAATTATTGGAATTGAAGTACCTGATCCGCACGGACCTTACGGAGTAAAAGGAGTTGGTGAGATTGGACTGGTTCCAACTGCACCAGCTGTGGCAAATGCATTTTATAAGTATGATGGCACAAGATACTACAAGCTTCCTATCAAAAAACGTATCAAAAACGGCACTAAGTAAAAAGAAATAATTCAATTAGTTTGTGTAAGGATTATCCTGGAGAATATTCCAGTATTCTAATTGTGATCCAAAACAAAAATTATTAATAATGATTTATTCATCTTACCACATAGTTTAAATCAGGATTTTATATAAACTTCAATCGGAGACGTTGATGAGAAAAGTAAAGAAAATAATACCTTCATCTAAAGTTAATATGGGAGGAATAATTTTAGATCAGCCATTACCAAATGAGTTTGTTAATCAAATTGATCCATTCCTTCTTATTCATCACTGGTATAATGTCCTTCCTGGTGATCAAAAACAAAACGAAGCTGGTGTTGGACCACACCCGCATAGAGGATTCTCACCAGTAACTTTTATTTTTAAAGGTGGAGTACATCACCGTGATTCCAGGGGGAACGATAGTATTATTTATGAAGGCGGTACCCAATGGATGAACGCTGGAATGGGAATTGTTCACAGTGAAAGACCTTACAAAGAACTTGCAGAACAAGGTGGTGAATTTGAAATAATACAATTTTGGGTAAATAATCCGGCTAAGTTTAAAATGCAACAGCCATCATATCAACCATTAAGTAAGGAAGAAACTCCTGTTTATAATACTGAAGACGGTAAAGCAAAAGTTTTTGTAGTTGCAGGCAATTATAAAGATATCGAGGGTAAGATTTCAGCCAATTCACCTTTAACAACTTTACGAATGGAACTTCAAGAAAACGGAACATTAGATTTTACATTACCTGAAGATTATAATACCGTGATTTATCTATTAGATGGTGAGCTTACTATAAATGATTCAGGGAAGGTAAAAGCAAAAGATCTTATATGGTTTGATAATGATGGTGAAAAAGAAATTAAAATATCTGCAACTCATAAATCCCGGGCAATTTTATTAGCCGGCGAACCTATAAATGAAGAAGTTGCTTCTTATGGTCCTTTTGTAATGAACACCCAAACTGAAATTATGGAAGCAATGCGAGATGCGCAAATGGGTAAAATGGGTGTATTGATAGAAGAGTAAATTTAGTTTTAGAATGAAAATAAAAGAGTTAAAGCTATATTCTAATAATCTAAAAGAACAGAAAAAGTTTTACACATCTTTATTCGGACTTGAACTTGTAAATGATACTGAATCTTCATTCACCTTTAAAATAGGTGAAACATTATTATTATTTAGAGAGAGTGACGACTATCCTTACTATCACTATGCAATCAATATCCCATCAAATCAAATTTTGCAATCTGCTAAATGGTTAAGTGAAAGAATTGATATTCTTCCCTATCAAGGGGAAGAGATTGTGAACTTCCCGAATTGGAATGCCAGATCAATATATTTTTACGATGCTGATAAAAATATTGTAGAATTTATTGCGAGAAGGAATCTAAATATAAATGGTGATCATTCTTTTACAAGTAAAAGTTTACTTCACATAAGCGAGATTGGCTTTCCTACAGATAATGTTACCAGGATGGTCAATAAGTTGAATAAAGATTATTCACTTGAAAAATATGACTGTGACCTCAGCAAGTTCTGTGCAGTTGGAGATGAGTATGGACTATTTATAGTCGTAAATTATAAATTAAAAAAATGGCTGCCTGCTATGGATGAAGTAATTCCCTTTCCATTCGAAATCAAATTCGATAATAGCAGCGGGGATTCTTTTAACCTAAGAGTAGAAACCGAAAGGATTATTACTTTAGTGAGTCAGAAGTTAATTTAACAAAACATATACTCTGTAATTTTTATTTCAAATTATTATAATCTTCCTCAGTATCTATATCCTGAAAAATTTCATTATAACCGCTTTCCCAATATTTCTTTTTCACAATAGGATATTTACTTATCTCCCTGAGGTTTGATTCCACAGATGAATTAACAATCAGCTCAAATAAATCTTTCCCGAGTAAAATCGGATGACCATGGCGTTTTTTGTATGATGGTTGAATCCAGTTATATTCGGAATCAATTTGCTTAACAAACTCTATATGAAAATTATCCGGCAAACCCGGCTGATCCACAAAATGATATAAAATCCAATCTGCATCTTGTGCCTTTCTGATCCCGGCTTGCAATGATGTGAACATTCCACTTTCATAATCAGGATTGAAAACTAATTCGTATTGGATTTTATACTTTAACTGCGATATATTTTCTTTTATTTCATTTGCTTTGTAACCGGTAACAATAATGATCTTATGGCATACAGCGCTTAGTTGTAACATGATATTCTGAATAAAGGATTTACCTTTGTAATCCAGCAACGGTTTAAACTTTTGCATCCTGCCTGAAAAACCTGCTGAAAGAATTAAACCGTATATTTTTAAATGTTTCATTTATACGCCGATGAGAAATTCAGTTTGTGGATGATTGAATAAAAATATAATTTAAAAATATCAATAAAAACATTACGTTTAGCATAATGTTATAGGCTATGTTAAACCACTACAAAGTATGACGAAAATAACAACCCGAAAGATTAATTAAAACAAATATTAAAATTATGAAAAAGTTACAATTCAAAGTAAGCATCAATGCACCTGTGACCAAGATATATGATTTTATGCTTGGCATTAACAGTAAATCAACTTATAAGCAATGGACTTATTTGTTTAACCCAACATCTACCTATGAAGGAAGTTGGGACAAGGGAAATAAAATTCTATTTATTGGAGTAGATGAGAAAGGAGAAAAGGGAGGTATGGTTTCCAGGATAGCTGAAAACATTCCCAACCGATTTGTTTCGATTCAACATTATGGTCTTTTAAAAGCTGACAAGGAAATTACAGAAGGACCAGAAGTGGAAAAATGGGCAAACGGATTTGAAAACTATACCTTCGAGGAAAACAATGGGACTACAACCGTTACTGTTGACTTAGACACCACAGAAGATTTTTTAGGTTATATGAACCAGACCTACCCAAAAGCACTCGACAAGTTGAAAGAACTTTGTGAAAAATAACAATTTCAAGAATATCTTAAAAATACAAAGAAATAAACACAGTCTATAACAATGTATATAAAAATAGGCGAAACATCAGTAAATTCAAGGCTTTTGGCTCGTGTCAAACTTTGTTCTTAACCTAAAGTTCAGTGTTACTAAATCACATACTTCTCATATACTAACCGTTAGCGGTTATTAAAAAAACTCAATTCAAACGAAAGATTTAATACAATTTTATTCGGTATATTATTTTAGTTTTTTAAAGTTACAATCAAAACGCTTCTTCAATTCAAATTAATCAAAAAGGTTCAATCAATAAGAATATACACATGGAGAACATTAAATCACCAAATAATAAATTTGTTGGTTCCTGGAAATTGAAAGAATGGACTGCAGAGTTAACCGATGGAAAGATTGTATTTCCCTTTGGTGAAGACGCAAAAGGGCGAATAACTTATGACAACTTTGGCAACATAGCAGTTCAGATCATGAAGAATAATAGATCTCAATTTCTATCTGAAGATCCGCTTCAAGCCCAACCAGATGAAGTGTTTGAAGCTTATAATGGATTTATTGCTTATTGTGGAAATTATGAAGTTAATCTTGATAATAATCAGGTTGTTCACCATATAGAAATCAGTTCTTTTCCAAATTGGGTTGGTCAAAATCAAGTTAGAAATTTTGAATTCAAAGGGGATAAATTGATATTAAGCACTGATGTAATTGGATCAAGTCGTCACAAATTAATTTGGAAAAAGGTGAAAAATTAACGACCTGTAATAATAGCTATTCGTTTATATCATATCCATTGGTGCATCGCATAGCCAAACTGTTTGTTTAATTGCTGAAAGACCAATTATTTAACTTATTACAAGCGAAATGAATAAATTTGTATTCTTGTTAATTGCATTTACATTCGATGCTTTCCTTCCGGCACCACAATACTCTATAAAATCTCCGGATCAGCAACTCTCAATTTCTATTAACATAAACAAAAATATTTCGTTTGCAGTAGAATATAAAAATAGTTTGCTGCTAAATGCTAACCGTATTACAATGGAAATCAACGGAGATGAAGTACCAGGTCTCGCTCCAATATTAATCAATAGGTCAGAGGAAAGTATCAAAGAACAGATTTATGCTCCCTTGTCAACCAAATCATCTGTAATTAATGATGAATTCAACCTGTTAACATTAACATTCAAAGATAATTACAAGCTGGAGTTCAGGGCATATAACCACGGGGTTGCCTACAGGTTTGTCACTTCTATACCAAATGATATTATCGTTTTTTCAGAAACAGTAGATTTGAATTTTGATAAAAGTTCTTCAGTGTATTTCCCCGAAGAAGAATCAATCATTTCACACTATGAGCGTTCATATAAATATTCCAGAATTGGTGATATTGATGTAGGTAAATTTTGTTCCTTACCTTTTTTAATTGAGTCGCCAGATGGATTAAAAATATTATTTTCAGAATCTGATCTGGATGACTATCCGGGTTTATTCATGAAAAAGACTGGTGCTACTACATTTAGCGCCTTATTTCCAAAATATGTGCTTAATACAACTCCGTTTCCTGGAAGGGAAGATAGAAATGAAGTGATTGAGAAAGAAGCAGATTATATTGCCAGGACGGTCGGAGACCGATCCTTTCCATGGAGAGTGTTCATAATAGGAGAAGACAAAGATTTAATTGAAAGCAGCCTGATGTACCAGTTGGCAAGTCCCTCTAAGATCGAGAACACAGACTGGATAAAGCCGGGACAAATAGCCTGGGATTGGTATAATGCTAATAACATTTACAGTGTGGATTTTGAATCCGGGTTGAATACCGATACATACAAGTATTATATCGACTTCGCCTCCGATAATGGTATCAAATATATTATCCTTGATGAAGGCTGGTCGAAAAGTCTGTAGGAGTAAAAGTAGATTTTATGCAGCGTTCAGATCAATATATGGTTAACTTTTATAAAAGGGTAGCAATAGAAGCGGCTAAGAATGAGTTGGTGGTTGATTTTCATGGAGCATACAAACCCACGGGCCTAAACAGGGAATATCCGAATGTTCTCACCTTTGAAGGTGTTAAAGGAAATGAGCATAATAAGTGGAGCCATGATATTACTCCGGATCATAATCTTACTATTCCTTTTATACGAATGGCTGCAGGACCAATGGACTATACACCCGGAGCAATGGCTAATGCTCAAATGGTAAACCATTTCATTAGTTTTGAACGCCCAATAGGTCAAGGAACCAGATGTCATGAAGTTTCGAAGTACATCATTTTTGAAAGCCCATTGCAGATGCTGTGTGATTCCCCCAGTAGGTATAAAAAAGAAATAGAGACAGTACAAATCATAGTTCAAATACCTCAGGTATGGGATGAAACTAAAGTATTGGAGGCAAAGATTTCGGATTACCTGTTACTTGCAAGACGAAGCGGAGATAATTGGTATATTGCCGCCATGACAGACTGGACAGCGCGTGAGTTTGATGTGAAACTGGATTTTCTTCCGCCGGGTGAGTATGATGTTCAGATTATGGAGGATGGACCAAACGCAAATAGATTTGCTGAAGATTATAGATTAATCAAAACTTCTGTAAAGAATAATGAGGTTATGAAAGCTGTACTAGAAAAAGGTGGTGGATGGGTTGCAATTTTGAAAAAACAGTAGCAGCGCTATTAATAATAGATTAGGTTCAACTTACTGTAATAAGTAATGCTAAATCGGTAGAAGAATTTTATCAGATGTATTGAATCTGTTTTCTGTCATTAATTTTTTATAAGCAGCATATACAGACGCTGAAGAAGGTTCACAAAGTATTCCTGTATGTACAATAAATTCTTTTTGTGCAGACAATATTTCATCGTCAGTTACTGCTACTGCAAAACCATTTGATTCTTTCACTGCATCAGCAGCCATATATAAATTTCGAGGTGCGCCTGCGGAAATGCTATCAGCAATAGTTTTTGCAGGTTTGTATTCAAATTTTCCTGTTTCTAAATATCTAACAAGAGCGTCACTTCCCTTTGCCTGAACTGCTATTAGTCTTGGTAATTTTTTAATCCATCCTAAAATTAAAAGTTCCCTAAATCCCTTATATATTCCTGAAATAATTACACCATCTCCCACCGGTACAAAAACTAGATCGGGAATATTACCTTCAGATGAAATGAATATATCATATGCTGCAGATTTCTTTCCTTCAATTGTCAGGGGATTGTATGCAGTGTTTCTATTATACCAGTTATTATTT
>JARRKK010000036.1:0-25971 GCA_037388105.1 Ignavibacteriaceae bacterium
TTTTTTTAAAGAGAAAATCAATCTTGTTCGGGGAACTGGAATTTTAATTGCTATGTTTGGATTATTGCTTCTTTTTGGAAAAGGAGATATTACCAACATTGATCTTATTCAGAATAAAGGTGATTTACTTGTACTTGGAAGTGCTTTTACGTGGGGAGTTTATTCAATGGTAAACAAAAAAATCACACTATCTTATTCGCCACTGATGACAATCTTATACCTCTTTATTATGATGTCAATCATTATTGTGCCAATAAACCTCAACAAGGCGGTGATTGATTCAGTAGTGCATTTATCAATAATAGGGTGGTTATCAATTTTATTTTTAGGGTTGTTTTGTTCTGGAATAGCATATGTGATATGGGCATATTCATTAAGAGATATAGAATCGGCAAAAGTAGGCGCCTTCCTCTACTTTGAACCCCTAGTTACGGTTGTGGCTGCGTGGGTTTTACTTCAAGAATCAATAACCGTTCTTATGTTGGTAAGTGGCATAATAATTACATTTGGAGTAATACTCGTGAATAAGGAATTTTAGATTTATTAAAAATTCATATTGTTTATTCCATAAGCAATACTTAGTTTTTAAAAATCACTTTCCACTTTTCCTGTTAAAAAACATCTCTTCAACAATTAGGAGGTCCAAATGAATGTAAAAAAATTCTGGATAGCTGTTATTGTTGTTTTCATTCTCTCTGAGGTTACTGGATTTCTCATACATGGTGTAATGTTAAGCTCCACTTATGAATCAGAGGGGATAAAAGAAATTTTTCGAAGTATGGAAGAAATGAACTCAAAAATGTGGATAATGTGGATTACCGACCTGGTTTGGTCATTCTTCTTCACCTTTATTTTTGTAAAGGGATATGAAAACAAAGGCCTTTTGGAAGGACTCAAATATGGAATTTACATTGGATTATTCATTCCTTTCGTATTTGCCTATCAGAGTTATGTTATTTATCCGGTCCCTTACCCACTAACATTTCAGTGGTTTTTATATGGTGTAATTCAATGCGTTATTTATGGATTGGTAGCAGCGGCTATTTATAAACCCAAAGAAGTAAGTTCCAGCAAATCCTAGAGAATGAATGAATATTTATTATAGCTGCCCTGTTTCTAGAGCAGCTTAAATTTTCTATTAGCATCTAACATTTATTTTACAGTTAAATGATGCTTATTAAGAATTAAAATTTTAGTGATGTTCAAAGGAGATGAATTGTAAAATCCCCCTGCCTGTTACACTTAATTGCTGGAAACATCATGCAGGGTTCATCAAAAACCAGTCTGTTCTATTACAAAAAAGCAAATTACCCACAGAAGAACTATACAAGTTGCTGCAAATTATTGGTGAATCACAAATGGATTTATATCGTGGGAAATTAAATCCGAAACAAATCACAGATGAAATAATTACTAAGCTAAGAAAACTCAGTGTCAACAATTATACTGATTACTACAAATGGCTTACGGAAAAGGGAAAGAGTTACAAACAAATGGAATTATCCGATAGCTCAGTTTGGACATTAAGATTAGGTAAAGAAAAGAAAAAATATATACATATTCATCCCGGAAGATATTCCCCGCTTACAATACGAGTAAAGGCAATAACATTAAAGACAACCATTGCTTTGAATTCGCTTTTCGAAGGTAATTATAGTGAACCAGTCGATTTGAAAACTATAAATGAAGTGCGGACGGTTTTTTTAAAACTCCCGCCATTAAAATCGCTATCCTTATCATCGGGCATTGGTAAGTTTCTGAATATCTTTAATCAAGATGTAAAATGAAAAACTTATTAAGTGCGGGGGGTCTCCCCGCACTTTAAAATACTATGCAGCCTTAACAGAGAGTTCTTTTTCAATGGCCTCTTTCAATGCATTTTTTGGCAAGGCACCAACTGCCATTTTGGGCTGCCCTTCTTTTGGAATAAACAACAATGAAGGAATACTTCTAATGCCAAATACCGAACCCAATTCTTGTTCTTCATCAGTATTTACTTTATAAAATTTTACTTTGCCTTTATATTCTTTAGATAACTCCTCAATGATTGGCCCAACCATTCTACATGGACCGCACCATGGGGCCCAGAAATCAATTACTGCCGGAAGATCGCCAGTGTATTTCCATTCTTTGTTATTTTCATAATCAAATACTTTACTCAAAAAGTTTTCTTTATTTAAATTTTCAGCCATTATTATTCACCTTTAATTATAATTATTTAAACACTTTCCAATACCCTTTGAAGTTTTTCATTTACCTCATCAGCTATTGAATTGATACTTTCATTGCCAACTATTTCCTTCATTAAAGAAGGATTTAAAATAGACACGACAGATTTTTCATCCTTTTCGTAGACTACTACATTGCAAGGAAGTAATAATCCGATATCTTCTTCAGCTTGCAAAGCTTTATAGGCTAATGTTGGATTACAAGCCCCCAATATGGAATATTTTTTAAAATCGACATCTATCTTGTTTTTTAGTGTATCTTTAACATCAATTTTAGTTAATACTCCAAAGCCTTCCTTCTTTAACTCCCCGGTCACCTTATTTATGGTGTCCTCATAGGATAGAGCAACATCTTTTGAAAATCCATACTGCATTATTTTCCTGCGGTTTTTGCTAATTGTAATTTATAATAGTTATTTAATTAATTTTGTTTCTTTAGCGATTGAAAAATCATCTTCCAGTCTGTGATCAATGCACCGATTAAACTACCATAAGCAGTGCTTATATATGGGTCTCCGCTAATTGGGCAACTACCGTTACAGCCGATGTAAGTGTAGTATAAAAATCCTACTCCTGCTCCAAGAATGAGTGGAAGAAAATATTTTGTCTTTGTCCAGATCTTTCTAATCATAATTTGCTTTGTTAAAGAACATTAAAATTGTTTTACATTTGATACTTGAAAACAAAAAAGGATTCAATAAAAACTTCGTTGATTAGGAGGATCGGACAAATTACTCAGTTGCGTGTTTTAATTTTTTTAAAAATATCCTCACAAGTATTGCCGCAAAGAGCGAGGTAATTACAAGCAAAAGGAAAAATTGCCACAACTCCCAGTTTTGATAAAATCTCCCAACAAAACCGGCGAGGTAATTTCCAACAGACGTTGCACCAAACCAACCACCCATCATTAGGCCTTTCATTTTTGGAGGCGCAACTTTGGATACAAATGACAATCCCATAGGGCTAAGATGAAGCTCAGCAATTGTTAGTGTAAAGTAAGTAGTAATTAGCCAGTAAGTGGAAACTGTAATTGCGGAACCCTCCCCTTCCAGAGAATTAACCGGGGCCAATCCCTGTGCAGCACCAATCATAATAATATAGGCAATAGCGGTGATAACCATTCCAATTCCAATCTTGGCAGGCGAGGAAGGTTCTTTCCCGCGTTTATTTAAATGACCAAACCAGCCAACAAGCAAAGGCGTGAGGAGGACAATAAACATCGGATTGAACGATTGAAACATTTCAGGATCAATTTCATTTACATCGGATAATGTGTTTACTTTGAGTATAATTACAATTAATCCGATTATGGCAAACAACACCCCGATTCCTTTCCTCCGGGAAGATCCTTTACCGATAGCAACGGTACCACCGAGGAGAACGAATAGAATTGCATGTAAACCGACAATATCAAATAGCATGTAAGTAAAGCTACCGACAATTTTATGTGTATAGTCTCTTGCGAATAATGAAAGCGCAGAACCGTTTTGGTGAAACGCCATCCAAAAGAAAATTACAATGGCAAAAATTGTTACTAGCGCTATAATTCTTTCTTTTTCTTGTCCCTTTGTCAAGGTTGCATCAATCTCCACATTCTCTTTTTCTTTAGCTCTGTAATCGGCATTTGTGTACATTTTTCTGAAAACAACAAATATGATCAGCGAAATTATCATTCCAGCAGCAGCTATTAGAAAACCAGCATTATAACCCTGTGCGAGAGAAGCATCAAAGTTATTCATTGTAAAACGTCGTATGCCCGCCGCAGCCATAGGGGCATAAAACGCACCGATATTTATGCCCATATAAAAAATACTATACCCTGCATCTTTCAATGAACCCTGAGAATGTGCATATAAATTTCCAACCAATACAGATATATTTGCTTTGAATAAACCATTTCCTATACAAACTACCACAAGCGCAGTGTATAACTGTGCTGCTGAATCAGTTGGAACTGCCATTAATGCATAACCTATTGCTATAACAATAGCACCGAGTGTGATTGTTTTACCATACCCTAAAAGGTTGTCTGCTATCCATCCCCCGATGATTGGAGTAAAATATACCCCGGCGAGGAAAATTCCGTAAACATTAGTAGCTGTTGAAGCATCCCAACCGAAATTTTCTTGCATATAATAGACAAATATTGACAGCATAGTGTAGAATCCAAACCGTTCCCACATTTCAGTAAAAAAGAGAACATATAATCCTTTGGGATGCCCTTTAAACATTATTCCTCCTTAATAATTCTATTATAATTTGAAGTAAAAAATTGAATCCATATCGGATGAAACTTGGCAATCAAATTTAACCAGCCGTAGCATCTAAGAAATGAATTTTATCGCTAAGCTATTTTCTTTATAATAAGAGTGGAATTATTTATGAAATTGAAATTTAATGAGTTTTAAAAAAACAGCCAACAATTATTTTTTCAAATCTATTGGATTCATCAGTTTTTGTGAGAAATGATAATTATTGCTTTATCCATATTTGTATAATAACCCAAAATGAAAAGCACATTAAACAAAAGAGAGTTCATAACGTTTAGTGGGTTTGTTACTCTTTCAGCTGGAACCGGGTTCGCGGTTGGTAAAATATTTACTGAAGCATCTAAGCCGCAATATTCAATCTATGGTTTTTTACCTTTAGATGTTGAATTGTTTACTAAGACCGTAAATTGTTTTTATAAAACTGTGAGGTGTAATTGTAGATGCATTTGATGAAGTAAAAAGGATTGAAAATATTTTCACTCTTTAATAAAAAGCAGATGCATCAGCAACTTCAGTATTCGTTCTGGGCCCGGTTAGTGGACTAGAATTTATTGAAAACATACCAAATACAGAGGTTTTCATGATAGATAAAAACAATAGAAAAATTTTCTCCGAAGGATTTGTTAAATTCAGGAATTAATTACCGTTGTTTTTACTTGGATTATAGTTTTCCAATTCATTATATTTTGTTAATTATTTAGTTAAACAACTAGTTTTCCGATTATTATTAAATAACGCGCATCTGTTGGGGTAAGCGCAATTTTAAAATCTCTAAGGAGGCAATATGTTTAAATCACTATCAATTCTTTGTGCAGTTTTTTTGGCAGCAGTTCTTTTTGTAGCTATAAATTCTGTTTCAAATGCTAACCCGCCAGATCAACCGGTATTTATACAGGAGTATGTCGGGCAGTTGAACTTTGTAGAAGGCAGATTGTTAGATTTAGAAGGTGCTATGCCGCAAGAGCTAATGGGTTGGGAACCAAATGACGAAGTTCGTAATACAGCGCGAGTCTATCTGCACGTTGCGGAAGCCAACTATTTGTTAGTTAGCTTTTTGAAAGGTGAAAAAATGGAAGGTGAGTTTGGAACCATAGAGAAAAGTAGCACTAACAAGGAGGAAGTGGCAAAAACATTAAAGGAATCTTTTACTGCCGTAAAAGACGCTGCTGCAAAAGTTACCGAAGATCAGTTAAATAAAATAGGGCAAACTCCTTTTGGGGAAATGTCAACGAGAAACTTTATGATAAGTCTTCTAAATCATGATCACGAACATTTAGGCCAAGCTATCGCATATGCAAGAATGAATGGCATTACACCACCATGGAGCATGAAGGAAGAGGGTGATGGTGATCAAGAAGAAGCTGGCGGATAAGAATTAATAATTTGTAGTTTTTAAGGGCTTGATTAATAATTAAGCCCTTTCTTTTTATGTATAAGAAGGAAAGATGGCAAGTATAAAACATTACCTCAGTATTAAAGCTATACCAGAAAAAGTATACAGTGCACTTACAACATCCGAAGGACTGAAAGGTTGGTGGACATTGAATGCAAGTGTTGAAGACAAGGTAGGTGGTATTGCTGAATTTATTTTTGGCGATCGTTATCACAACAAAATGGAAATAACTAATCTTGAGCAAAACAGGAGAGTTGGATGGAAATGCATTCAAGGAGATAAAGAATGGATAGATACAACCTTTGAATTTGATATTGAAGGAAAGGAAGAGGATACTATTTTAAGATTTTCACATAGCAACTGGAAGGAAGAAACCGACTTTTTTGCATCCTGTAATTATCAATGGGGGTATTATATGCGCAGTCTTACTAATTATTGTGAGAAGGGCGAGGGGACCCCATTTAAAGCTTAACTATTATGATACACGGTTATTACCGTTTATTTGTATGTTGGTTACTCGTAATATGCTTAGAAATAAAATTACAGCACCTATCCACTGCACTGGACCAAGTATGTTACTACGGAGCACAAATTCAAGAATCACAGCAGTTAGAGGAAACGCAAGTTCACAAATAGATGCTACGGAAGCTGATATTCTTTTCAATCCGAAATAATATAAAAATATAGCCGGACCGCCTGTCGTGAATGCAATAAGAAAGAAAATATAAATTTGATTGGTTGTTATTAATGTGATGCTACTCAATGTATCAGAAGAAATAACAATGATTAACATTATTATAGAACTAATTGCAAAACGAAGATAAGTCCCCAGCTCAAAACTCGTATCCTTTAATGCCCGCTTACTTAAAACTGTGGATGAACCAAAGCCCAACGCTGCAATTAGAGAGAATATTGCTGCTAATGTTATCTTATCACCTGTCTCAAGATTAGGGAGATTAAATCCGAACGTCATAAAATATGCACCTGTTATTGCCAATCCACCCCAGACAAAAAAGATATTAGGAAGCTTTTCTTTTAGAAAAATTGCTGCAAGTGTTATTGCAAAAACAGGCTGGAGCTTTTGTATGAGTATAACAATTGAAAGGTTAACATAATTAACATAGAACAATGCCTTGGTTATCGCCATTGTCCCTATTGCACCACCCGCTATTGCTACACCGATAAAAGCAAGTATGTCTGCTCTACTTAACTCTTTTACTTTACTAATATATTTTATCATAAAAGGAGTTAAGAGAATAGCCACAATTGTACTTTCAACAAAAACGACTAACGTAACCGGCAAAGTATATAGCGAGGGACGTAGAACAATTCCATCTAAGGCCCAAAGACTGGCAGCAACAATAACAAAAAATGGAGCGAGTTTTTTAAGCATATAAGTAAAGTAAATCCTCACATCAAAAATTTAAAGGGCAAATATAACATTAGTTAGTAATATGGTGATAGGATAAAATGACAGACGCATTTTTTGAAAACGAAATGACATTAATTGAGTAATTTACCCTTAACTCAGCTGGTGTTGGAGACCCAGAAGAGAATACTATGGGCATATAGGATATTAGTTCTCCTGAACAGTATTATGAGATTGATGGAGTAATATTTAATTTGTTAATGGAACCAGGTAGATTTACTTTGTGCAAAAAATGAAGGAAATGCAACTCCATTATTCTTGTCACTAAAACCAATACCTTACACCAATTCCTCCACCCAAATCTAGATCGGTTGATGGGGTTAGATCAAGAATTGGCACAGCTTCTAAAAAGATATCTACCGGGGCATCAGAAAACATATAGTCTAGCCCTACAGGTACTCTGATGCCTAAATTAGTATCATTCTTCTGAAAAATAACTCTGCCGCCTATACCAAAATACAATGGTAATTTTCCACTTGAAACAACGATTAAATTGAAACTGTGCCAAACGTAATCTGCTTGAAGTAATACATTTCCATCTCCTTTGAATGACCAGGCAACAGCCATATCCAAAGCATTACTTCCTCCTAGCCAGAGTTTACCACTTATACCAGTTGGTTCACCAGCTATTATCCCCACTCCGAATCCATTACCCTGGGCATTCAGATGAGAAATAAATATAAAATTTATTATTAATACAACAAATATCGTTTTTCGCATTTTAAACTCAGACTATTATTATTGTTTTTAATGGGTCGAAAATACAAATTAATCTTGATAATGCACAATCAATAAAAAGTAATGATAGAATTGAAGACGAATCTATCAGTAAAAAAATTGTTTTACTTTCAATTGCAACTGCAGGAATATCCGGAATGGCGGCATTGCTGTACGAGATGGTTTGGGTTAGATTATTAGTTAATTTTCTTGGGTCCTCCACTTACGCATTCTCAATAATGCTAGCGGCATTTATTTCAGGAATTACAATTGGAAGTTTTATCGTTACTAAAAAGTTTGTTAAGAAGTTCAATAGGATTAAACTTCTAATTTTCTGCCAAACAGCTATTGCGACGGGTATCTTTTTCTCTTTAGTCATTTATGAAAGGTTACCGTACTATTTCTGGAAGATAGCTTCCTGGTTTGAAAAATCCGATACCACTTTTAACATATTTCTTTCGGCTGAGTTCCTGATTTGTTTCTGTTTAATGTTTGCTCCCACCATCTTTATGGGAATGACTCTCCCTACAGTTGTTGATATAGTAGCCCAATCAAATAAGAAAATTGGATTGTCGGTGGGCAGAGTATTTTCAGTAAATACTATAGGAACTGTTGTAGGTGTATTCCTTACTACATTAGTATTGATACCGTTATTAGGAATAAAAGACACATTTGAATTTGGAATTGGTTTAAATTTATTAATTGCCTTCGTGCTGCTTCAAAACTATGATCCAATCGGGTTCGCCTATAAAACTAGTATCTCGGTCACGTTTATCATTTTATTTCTAATTTATATTATGTTTTCCCCTGTATGGAACTTGAATATTATGAACAGTGGTGTTTTCCGTTCATTTAGTGCACCACCACCGGATTCGTTTAGTGAATTTGAAAATCTTTATATCTCAAAAAAAGTATTGTATTACAAGGAAGGGATCAATGCCAACGTGGCGGTTATACAAGCGGATTCAATGGGTCAAAAAACACTCATTATTAATGGAAAGGCAGACGCCACAAACAAAGTAGATATGGCCACCCAGGTGATGTGATGCTTGGACAGGTGCCAATGATGTTGCACGAAAATCCGGAGAATGTTTTTGTTATAGGATTTGGAAGCGGATCTACACTAGGATCGGTATTACTTCACCCGGTTGAAAGAGTAACATGTGTTGAAATATCGACAGAAGTGATAGAAGCCTCAGAATTTTTCAGAGATGTTAACAATAATTGTCTTGACGATCCGCGTTTAACTGTTGTTCACGAAGATGCACTTACCTATTTGAATCTCTCGCAGGATAAATATGATGTAATTATCTCAGAACCCTCCAATCCATGGATTGCCGGTATTGGCAATTTATTTTCAAAGGAATATTTCGAGCTTTGTTATAATAAATTGCAGAAAAATGGAATGATGGTTCAATGGTTCCACCTTTATGAGGCGAGCGACGACGTAGTTCAACTTGTTCTGAACACATTCAGTTCTGTTTTCCCATATTGCCAAATATGGAGTGGGGAAACCAATGACCTGATCCTTGTAGGCTCAGAGCGAAGAATAACTCTAAATGATGAAGATTTTAAGAATAAGTTTAGAAATGAAAAAATAGAACAAAATTTAAAACTAATTGGGATTGGAAATCCCTTCACTTTTTTATCCGCCCAACTACTTTCTGCAAAAGGAACATTTTTACTGGCAAGGGAACGCCCTATTAATAGTGAAAAAATCCCAATCTTGGAATTTATTGCACCAAAGTCACTCTATTTGAATGTTCAATCAAACTTCATTTTTGCAAAAGATGAAAAGTGCGATACTTTAAATAATGACCTTTTGGTAAAGGAATTTGTACTAGAAAATATTCCTATGAGAGACGATGTATTTAATGCGGCACTTTATCATCGAAATGTAACTCGTAACTATGCATTTTGCTATGGACTTACAAAATATTTGGAGTCTGAATCACTCAACAATTATAGTTCGGGTCTTCTTTCCGCAACAACTTATAAAGACTTAAAAATCGGGGGCATTAGAACAATTATGATGGAAAATTTATATAAAAAATATCCAGACTCAACTTATGTACAACAATTATATTTAAATGAACAACTAAGTGAAACAACGACTGCCTCTTCATTTTTAAAAATATTTTCAATGAAAGAGATTGCTAAAAAATTTATAAGGGCTTCATCGGGTAATTTGGATGCATTACCATATGTTTATCTTCAGATTGCCGAAGGATTACTCTACAATAGTGAGGTTATTTCATCATTAATTGTTTGTAGGGAACTTGAGAAATGGTTGAGACGTAATCCACAAATTGTCAAAAATTTCCCGATGGAAAAATATTATTATACGTATGCCAGTGTATTATATAACATCAATTATATCGATCAATATAAAATGTATTATTCAAAGTTATTGAATGAATATCCCAACTCAGAAAATTCTATCCTTCTTAAAAGGAGTGCTAAGTGGGATGAGAAAAAATAGAGCTATTCAACAAGACTCTTTTGTGTCCCAAACTTACGTTGGACTAAGTTTTTATACTTTTAGTCAAACTAGTTTAACAGGAACAATATTTATAATTCAGTAGAGAAATAAATTTTTAGCCCCATCTTAAATCCAAATTAATCACCTCTCATTAACTTAGTTGGAATAATTTTTTGAGCGTTATGTTTGATTGGTACTACTGTTGTCTACTTTACATTTATTCTTTACTCAATTTTAATTGAGTGGCCCCTTCTAGTTGATGTTGTTAATGAGTTCCCCGTTACATCCTTTGAAACAGAAATGAAAATCATTAATTTCGTATCGCACCCTTAGCTCAGTTGGTAGAGCATCTGACTCTTAATCAGCAGGTCGCCGGTTCGAGCCCGGCAGGGTGCACAAAGGGTGCGGAATTGAAACATATTTAGCACTTTTATTTTTAAACAAACACACCACTTCGGAAAATCTTACCTAAATTACCTTGAATTGACCACAATTGCGTTCAACTTCTACTGCAGTTTCTACTGCAAAAACTACTGCAGTAATTTATTGTAATTTAACTCGACGTGATAATTTGTTGGTAATAAAAAAGGAGCTCGAAGATGAGCTCCTTATTAGTTAGTTTTTATTCTCTACAACTAGTCTTCGGAACTTTATTAGTTCTTCACGCATTCTGTTCATACTGATCTTGTTATAATATTTATCAGTAGTATTTCCTTGTTCGTGTCCAACCAGTTCTTTAACTATACTCGCGTCCATATCATATCTACTTCTGTAGAGAGTAATGAATGTCTTGCGGAAATATCGCTTTGGTAAATGGAATAAAAAGGTGTCCAAAAATGGTATGATTTCAAAAAGACAATTTGAAAGCATATACAAAAAATTCCAAAATGACATTCATAATGGTAAATTGTTTTATCATCTAGAATTATCTAGATACCATTTACTTAATACAGCATTTATTAGTCCGATTGATCATCATTATGCCTTTGCTCGCTCATCCGGCAAGAAAAAGAAAAATCCCAGTCCAATGTCAACATTTGATTTACTAATTATCGCAATGGGAATAGAATTAGTAAGATTGCATGGCAAAGGGTGTGTAAAAATAGTTACAACGGACAACCTCACACCCCACCGAATCCGTCATTTTACTATCTTCTGGAATTCTGGATCATTCCGAAGATTTTTCAAATCGTTATCTCCAACAGCTTGCTGTTTTAACTTTGGATTTAAGGAGACTGCTTTTTCTAATGTTTTAAGAGCTGCCTCCTTTTCACCGGCAGATAGTTGTATTACTGCAAAATCATATAATACTTCGGGATTTTCAGGAGCGAGATTTGCAGTTCTCTCCATAAGTGGAAGCGCTTCTAGATATTTCTTTTCAGTAAATAATGTCCAGGCTTCATTCCAGGAATAATTCATTTGTGCATTGTCGAGTAACCTTCCCAATTCCTTAAATGGCTCGGGATTATCATCAACCCGAATATCGATTGCGCGATCAGTGTAACCTCCATACCCAGCATTTTCTTTTACTACCAACATTGCTGCAGACTGTTTACCTCGTGCATCACCACCCTGTTCGTTACCAGACAATAATGCAGCATATAATCTGTCCGCTAACGTTCCTTCTGTTCCTAAGAAAGTTTTTTCCATTGCTGTTACAACAGTTTCACCCGCAAGTATGTTTCCTTGTATAGCATAGTTTGGACCGCTTCTTCCGCCTGCCCAGGGATTACATTTACTTCCTGTATAAGTGACAGATTTTCCATCATAGGAAACAATGCCAACCTGTCTTCGTTCCGGATCGTCATCATTTCTAAGTAAAATTTCTAAGGCTTCCTCCGGTGTTGCACCTTCTTGTAGAAGTTCTAATCCCCGCCAACCAAAGCTTGTATTTGCAAACGACTGTGTTGCAACTGCACCAACGTTTGCTTTTGCCCACGGCACTACAGAACCCACACTAAAAAATCTGGAAGCCACAGCAATACCCAGCTCACCAGTTACTGAATCCCTGGCCACAATTGAAAACGTTGAAATAGATTTTTGATCACGAGACTGAGGATAGAAACCAGAAGTAATTACCAAAATAAAAATTGATACCAAGTATTTTTTAATTTTCATAACAAGAATCCTCCACATAAATAATTTGTTGATTCAAATTAGTAAAAAATTTCTTGTTGTTCATCTTTCCAACAAAGCCGTCACTTGACGGCTTGTAGTATTTTATAGTAAGCAGATTTAGAAATGTTTAATTTTTTAATAATCTCTTTGTAGCTACTTCCCCGCCCCCTCATCTCCAAAACCTTCTCTATTGTAAATGGCGGAATCTTTGGTCTGCTAATTAATGAGGCAGAAAATCATCATTTTGAATTTGCATACAGAAATAATCCCTCTTGCAATTGTTATTAATTATTAAGAATTTGAATTTGGGTTACAGAGCTCCAGCACCGGAGGCTATATTACCCATTCAGTATGCCAATGCCTGATGGGTGATTACTAACTTATGCATTGGTATCATTATATGGGGCAGGTCACTATTACTTATACTGAATTATGGATTAGGTAGAATCGCAGGCATGGCCATCCCTCACAACAATACTTCCTCCATTTTTTGTTGGGCAGGATTTTTTATTTAGTGGAACTAAATTACATTCTTTAGCCTAAAAATTTTCAAATAAAAAATTTTTTCAAACTCGATTTTCTAGAGCAAATCAGAATAACCTATGAGGGTTTGAGGCGATCCACAGAAAAGCCAGGTGGTGAGGTTCCTCAGTAAATTCCCGGAATCAACCTATAGTGAACTCGCTGCGCATATTCTTGATAACCCGGCAACTCTTCCTGGAGAGTCTTATCTTCCAGTGTGGTTCTGATCACCGATATAATTAACGCAAACACCGCTGGAATAAGTGTCCACACCGAGCCTAAAGCCAGTACAATACCCAGCAGCGGTAGAATATTTCCTGCATATCCCGGATGTCGCACAATCCGGTATGGTCCGCTGTCGCACACCACATGCTCTCGATCCGTCTGAATGCGCACTACACTGGAGAAAAAGCGGTTCTCTGCAAACGCCCATGTTGCAAAAGCGTATCCGACCGAAATTAAAATGAATCCGATCACTATTAGCCATAACGGAAATGGAGGAGACCAGCCAAAGCGGTGATCAAGTCCCGCTACAATGACCATGGGGAATACTAAACTCAAAGCCATCAGCGGAGCCAGCACTTTATCCCAAGTTTTCGCGCTTTTTATCTTCTCCCTATTTTGTCGTTCGTCCATTAATCCCGGATGCCGTTGTTCCACCCAAATGCGTCCCCCTATGCCGGAGGCAACAATCAGCATGGCATAGATCCAAGCTTGCTGCCAACCTAAATCCCCTCCGCACATAAATAAAATAAATGGTATTAAGAGATACATCACAACTACACGGGTCCACTGGCGAGCGGACGCTTTTTGAACTTTCTTTTGATCATCTTGTCTTGATACCATTCTATTCCTCCTAACCATAATTTTTTATTTGTTAACTCTTCCGTAAGTGATATGCCTCGGAAAGCAAAACAACTTATACTTTAATAGCCTTCAACACAATGTCCAGCAGTCCAAATAATGCGGGACCAACAATAAATGTCCAGGAAATAAGATCTTTAAATTCATTTTTAGGATTCTTAATATAGATTATATGTAATGCTAAATGGACTATAAAAAATATTTCTAAATAGTAGATGAGAATGGAATTATCCAGACTATTATTTAAAGCTATAAAAAGAATCGCAAGTAGAGGAATGTGCGCTACTATAAAAATTATGAAACCCCATTTATCACCCAACAAATTTAATCCTGGAAATATCCTCCACTCTTTACATCTTATTGCATCCATTTCGTGAATGATAATAAATGTTAATCCAAAATTAAAAAGAAGATTTTCTGACATCATGGACTTCAATAGCTTTTTTACGAAAACATTTCTTTCCATTAAATAATTAATAACTGAATTGTTTGATTTAGCATTTCACCATATTTTAATTAACCACCAATTCTTGACTTTAACTTGGCTGAGGCCAGCCACTCAAACGAATGTTTATTACAATTGAAACGGTGGTACATTTTAGTAACTTATTCAAGTATATTTTTTACTTCCAATTAAAAACAAAGACTTGGTTTTTCTTCCAATAAGTTTGGATTCTTTGATTGAAAATCTAACTGATTCCATCAACGAACCAAGACTATCCGGAGAAAAATGCGTGTGTCTGGGAGGTTTCCCCCAAACCTTAATAAACCTGAAACCTAATTTGATTATTTCTAACAGTTTCATTCCGTGATTTGTAAAACTCGTTATAATAAGCAAACCATTATCTTTTAAAACTCTATAACTTTCTTCAAGTACTCTTTGCGGATTTTCTATAACATGTATAACGTTAGCCATAAAGACAATATCAAATTTATTTGATGTGAAAGTAATAGCCATGCCATTCTCTTTTTGGAAAGTGATTTTATGATTGTCGCCCAGTCGTTCTATTGCTTTCTCTAATAATTCCTCTGATAAATCAGTTGCAAAAACATGCGTAGAGTTTTTTGCTATAGCCTCTGTGAAATAGCCAGTACCACATCCTAATTCTAAAACTTCTCCCAGATCAGTCAAATTATTTATATTTCTTTTTACTTCATTGAGAAAAGTTTTTCCAACTACGTATTCCTGATTTTCGTCGTATGTTGTGCTAAATCTGCTCCAATATCTTTCCTTTATTTCTTCTGCCATTTATACTATTCCTTATTTTTTGATTTCCATGAAAAAATCACGTAGATGATGTTCCCCATAAATTGGTGCGATCATATCAATTGCCAGCACTGTCATAAAAAACTCAAGTGGGCCGTAAGTTTTTTCAGGTGTTAGAGTTCTTATTAAAAAGAGACTTAATTTTCTTAACCAATCAGGTATGTGGGTTATTCTTGGCTTTTTATTTAAAACATCAAATGCTATTTGAGCAATTTCATTTTGAGTAAGTATGTCGGGACCACCTACATCAACATCCTGTTTGTTAGATGTTAAGGAATCGACACAAACTTTTGCAAGATCTGCTCCATGAATTGGGTTTCCCTTATAATTACCATCGCCGAATACATAGACACGACCTTTTTTCGCCATATTAAAAAACTCAGTCATATCAGAAAAGAATCCATTGGGACGTATTACAATAGGTTCAATGTTAGATTTTTTCAATTCATCAACAAAAAGTTCTTTAGTTTCAATTATTTTTAGGTGGCGAAGTTTACTTGCATTGAAAACTGAAACGTAGATAAATCTCTCTACACCTTTTTTTATCGCGACATTAAGTAAATTTTTATTCGCTTGATAATCTACATTCTTATAAGAAAGACCATCCTTTTGTTATTCCGATGGATGAAAAAACTACGTCTATATCTTTGCATATACTCAAAAGAGAATCGGGTTTTGTTACCTCACCTATAAATATTTCATCAATAAATTCCCTTATATCAGCTAGTTTTTCAAAGTTTCTGGTCAAAGCTCTCACCCAGTAACCCTGTTTTTTAAATTCCTGTACAACGTATTTACCTAGATAACCTGTTGCACCTGCTACCAACACTTTTTTCATTTACTTTACTCAATAATGAATTGAAATTTAAATCTTGCTATTTTCTCGCACCCTTAATAACCAAATTTTTCATACAGAAATTTTGCTGCATTTTCAGATCCGTTCCATATGGCTGTTTGCAGAGTATTTCCCAATTGTTCGATTTTTTCTTTTCTCCTACCAGTGATCATTAATTTAAAACCTTGTTCGGCAAATTTTTTAGCGAACGCAGCGCCTATTCCACTGGTAGCTACTGTAATAAAGGCTATTTTTGTTATATTCGATTCCATTTAACTTACCTCCTTTTGTAATTCAAAGCCTAACTATTATTAAGACTGCACGATATTTATAATTTAGGTATTATTTTTATCGTTGCAGCTCTTGCGCGTTTACCGATCATTGAATTGAGATAAGGATCGCCTTTGTACTTCATCCGGTAGGCATCGTCTATGGGATCATTTAATGAACCCTCAACCGGCTCAAATGTGACTTTCTTAGTCATCCCGGCAGCGTTAATTCGTCCGGATTTCTTATTTAAAGCGGCTTTGTACCAGCTCGAATTCTGTCCATGGTAAGCACGTACAAAAAGATCTTTACCGACAACAACAGACCAGATCCAGGTCGGTGTACCATATGTTTTCCCGTCTTCACGATACGGTGAAATGTGCAGATCGTCAGTCTCGCTTATTTTTTTCAATTCGTCTATAGTCCATTCAGCCATTGTTTAAACTCCTTTCGTTACAGAAATCTATATTGTTCATTAGTTGCTGATTCATCATAAAAAATATTCCGGTCTTTTCGGTTCTTTATAAAGTTCATTAAGTCTTTTAGCTGTATCTCTCACTTGACCTGGTTTCATTGTCCTGGCATTTTGGGGACAATTCCTGATGCATGCACAGCAAGTAATGCACTTTTCAATATTGATTGTGCTGCTGTTTTCTGAATCAACAGCACCCGAAGGGCATACTTCAGCGCAAACACCACAATGTGAACACTGATCACTTACTTCTATAAAATCCACATCCCATAACTTTGTAACTCCACCATAAGGATATGAGCCGGGGACGTATATATCAGAAATTTGAGCGATCTGTGAAATAGAATTTATCTTTTCACGTATTTTCTTTCCAAACACTATTGCATGTTTTAAATCATCTTCATCAGGACGTCCCAGGGCAATCGGTAACTCTGAATTTGAAAATGAATGTTCCCCGACGTATGCTGCACATGCAATGGGGATACATCCGCAGTTAAGCACTATATTTTTTAGCTCAAGCAGTGCACTCTCATACGCTCGATTACCATAGACAACGATGCAAACTGTGGGTGTATTGTGTGCCCGAATTGAATTCAGCAATTCATTTATTATACTGGGCACTCTCCCCATATAAACAGGAACTGCAACCAGAAGCAATTCATTTTCTGAGGTTTGCAAGGATATTTTTCTTGCCGCAGGATTTGTTACGTCAATCAATTGCATACTCACCGGATTAATACCTCTCGCAACTCCTTGAACAACCGCTTTTGTCGTCCCGGTAGGGGAAAAACAAACTATTTTTGTTGATTCTATGTTCACTATTTTTCTCCTCGTGTATATGCCCTTCAGAGTATTGCCAAGGTTAATTACTTAGAGTAGTGGTAGCACATACATTTGTAAATGTATGAACGTATGCATCAACTTTGCCCTCTGGTAAATACAGAGTCTCTGTATCATTGCCGATTACTGTTAATCTGGCTTTACTTCCCCATCCCTGAACTTGAACTGCTGCTTTAACATTATACATCCTTTCATTTCCATCTATTGTTTTTTCACCTTCTCTGTTCAATCTAACTTTTTGAATCCGATATTCTTCAATCCCTGAAGACCGCCAGAGTTCGCGGGACCTTATATTTGATGAACCTAAAAACAATGAATACCATGAAGCTGTTTTCATTGTAATCTCAGTCCCCGGAACGTATCTCGAATCAGCGGGTTTAACAATTCTTAACCAATGTAACACATCATCAGCGATTCCTAAATTTCTGCCATCATACCTATACTCGGAATTATTTTGATTAATGAGCAACAAATTAGCTCTGGATGAAGAATCAATATATATTTCATACTCTGGCGGTACGTATTTTTCTGCAAGGACACTTTCAATTTTAACTAAGATGACATCCTCGGTCAATTTTTTCCGGAGATATCTCAATGTAATTCCTTCCTGTTCAGCATGTTGCAGATTAACGATTATTCTTGAGAGTACTGGTAAGTCATTATGTCCTTAAGAATACCAACTATCTTCTTACCCGCCTTATTATCTTTATCCAGTTTAGGATAATAACAGGATACTGTCACGTAATCCCTGTGCAGGATTCTCAAGATTAGATGTCGTGCCGTCACTGTTAAACGGTGCACCAATAATATTTGTTTTATTGTAATTCATAATACACCCAGAAACAATTCCATCTGTATGGTTTATTATTCGGCCAAATTAGATTTACGTTTATCAATGCTTAAGCTTACCCAGCTTCTTCTGAAATTCAGACTCTATATTGGCTGTATTTTTTTAAATTCCGCAGCAACAAGCGGAGCTTTTTTTATCCAGCTTCTTGAATTAATTTGTTCCACTATAAAATTAGCAAGGTCTTCGACATTTACCTTTGTGCGCGAAAGGTTTTTCTCATCAGCGATCACACCTTTGCCTTTAAATATTTCTTTCATAATTCCTGGAGGTCTTACTAAAGTCCAGTCAAGACCAGATTTTTTTAATACTTCCCACTCCATTTGCTTAGCAATGAGAACCGGTTTAGCAATTAATTTAAGAATCATTCTTAAAATTCTTCTTCCAATTGTCCAATTTTCATTTTCTCCTCCTAAATGTGCTGCGCCTCCTATATGTATGTATCTTTTTACATTTTGCTTCTTCAAAATAGTAACAAGGTCTTCCATTGATTTTTTATACGATTCTGGATCACCGGGATTTTTCATAGGGGGACCGATAGTTGATATAACTACTTCTGTCCCAAATACTGTTTTTTCTAATTTGTCGGATTGGGTAACACTTCCCTGGACAAACTCGACTTTTTCCTTAAGTTCATCCAGCTTTTCTGGATTTCTAACTAAGGTTTTTACTTGGTATCCTTTATCCAGAACTTTCTGAAGAACAACTCTGCCTACAAATCCTGTGGAACCTAATATTGCTATTTTCATTTTTCTTTCAGATTCTCAAAATTGTTTATCTATAATTAATTCTTATTAAACGCTTACCCAATCCTGTATCAAAAAACCTGTGTGGGCAGAAACAGACTTAACAATATTGGCTTTCTCTTTCCTGGTAAGGAAATGTTGTTTTGTCATTGGATCAAATCCCACAGATTCAATTTTCGCGATAATATTTTCGTATATTGTAATAATAAGTTCTAAAATAAATCGACCATCATTTTCAATAAAATTCTGAATTTGAACCGTAAGGGCACGACCTTTTAAAAGATAACTCCGCGCACGTTGGAGTATTTCCACAACCAAGTTACGAGTTGATAAACTTGCCTGATGCCTAAATGCCTCATTTTTTAATCTCTCAGGTGTCACACCGTGTTCGAACATATCTTTACGAGTAATACACAGTCGCGTTGTAGCATTTTTGATGTCCTCAGCAAGATCCCTTATGATATGTACTAAATAAGCAAACAATCCCAGATAACGACCACATGTATATAGATCAAATCCTGGCAGTAATTCATATGAGCTATTTGCTTCATTACGCTTAGCTACAATCAGCAATAGATAAATAGTTGTAGGCGATACCGTCGCACCCTCTGCATAGGTAAGGAAATCAGACCAAATATGAAATTCACCTGCCACTATATCTGAGCGCATTGCATCAAAGAAATTTGTCCATAGTTTTAATGGGACAGGAATGGTCCGAAATGCAGTAATTAATGATTCACAAATCGCTGTGGTATTAGTAAAATCACACGCTTCAATTTGATAAGTCGATGGGAAAATGCCCCTTCTACATGTTTCAACCACTTGTTTCCAGGCATTAATAACATTCAGTTCAAGTTCAATTAGTTTTTTACCTCGATTAGCAATTATGGGAAGATTATCAACTCTATCATCAACTATTCGCATAACTGCATAATAAGCGCAGAAAGCTCTGTACTTGATCGAATCCTTAAAAAATGAGCTGGTAATATATAAATTGTTATGATCTCTAGAAGCTATCTCTTCAGTTATACTATATGCCTCATTTTATTTCTTAATTGTTTTTCTTGTTTGCAGCAAATATTTTTTTGTATTTAATTTTGCGATCAATTAATTAACTCCATAATTTTTGGATTCCTATTTTTAAGAATATGCTCATAAATAAAATTGCTGATCTGATTTATAGCACGATTGGCTTCTGGCATTTTACCAGCAAAAAAATGCCAGACGTGCCACATGTTTTCCCATATATCTAATGTGGAGTCTACACCCGATTCACACGCATGCTCTGCCAGTCGTATGGAATCACTTAATAAAATATCATCAGATCCTGCCTGAATCAGTAAGGGTGGCAACATGGACAAATCAGCATAGTTTGGGGAGATCAATGGCGTTTGAAAATCATTATTTGCAGCATAATACTTCGCCATTAATTGAAGCCATTGAGGTGTAAGAAAGGGATCCTTGGAAGTATGTGTTTGAATTGAATTACCAGTTAATTCTAAATCTGTCCAAGGAGATATACAAACAGCCGCAGCAGGAATTGGTGCACCAAGATCACGTAATTTAACCAATGTACTAATTGCCAGCCCTCCCCCAGCAGAATCACCTATAATTATTACATTATTTGAAAGAAATCCATTTTTCAGCAACCAATCATATGTAAAAACAACATCTTCAATTGCAGCAGGAAACGGATGTTCAGGGGCGAGGCGGTAGTCAATAAGTAAAGTTCTTATTTTACTTGCTTTCGAAATCCTAGCAGCAAGTTCACGGTGTGTATTTAATGATCCAATGCAATAAGCTCCGCCATGGAGGTACAATATAACACAATTCTCTAGTGTGGTGCCTACTGAAATCCACTCAGCACGTACTTTACCAATTTGGAGCTTCTCTATTTTAGTTTTTCTCGGAAGAATTGAAAGTTTGGAAAATCCCTCCAATGCTTTTCGTTGGTTTCGTATTGTTGAAGCTATATTAAACCTCGGAGACATCCAATATTTTACAACCAAACGAAATATTCGACTTCTAAGAGTTCGCATTTATATTTACTCATTCAAAAATTTAAAGTACATTAGAAATTAGTCTCAATAAAAAATTGTTTTGAATTCAATTTTTCCTCATCTGATTATATTACTTCAGGTGCTATCTGGATCAGTTTATTAATTTTCCTTTAATTGTAATGACATTGGAGTTAAACTTTGCATTTCCAGATATATGTTTGCTGGGAAATGGAATTTTGGTTGAATACTCATAACCCCTTCTGTATCCAATCCCTGAAATACCTTGCAAGAGGATGATTTTACTGCATCTGCAACTGTATTTACTGCTGCTTCACAGCCAAGTACTATTAATGCTTCGTACTCCTTTGCACGTTTCATCAACTTCTTGCGTCGTTTTTCTGTCCACATACAAAGAACAAACTGATGAATAATTTTACTCTCAAATACATCCACTTTGATTCCTTCTATCTCAAACTGTGATTTCAAATTTTTTATGTCTCTTTCGTAGGAATCTGTCTTTAAGAATTTGCGGAAAAATTCGAAATAAGGTTCATTATTATTTATAGATGAACTTGCTGCCGGACAAAATCTGCACGGTATAATTAATACCGACTTAAATTGGGTGAATTCAGAAATGTCTTCAATTGGTTTTAAATGGAAAGGCATTTGCAACCTCATTTTAGTTTATTGATAAAATTGAATTTACTTTCTAAAGTTTGAAATATCCTTTTTCATCCGCTCAAATTTTTCTTTGTTTATTTCACCTTTAGCATAACGCTTTTTAAGTATATCAGTCGCTGTTTCTTTTGTTCTTGATCTATAACAATTTGTAAACCAATCCCGACTCCAATTTTGTCGAAACCATCTACCATTAAAGATGTATCTTCTCCTCCTGTAAATAATGAAAATGAATGCTGTCATTATAAAGAGCATTATTATAAACATAACTATAGGAAGATAGTCTGTACGTGTGAAACCACTTTATTTATATTAATTGATGTAGCAGGTGATTCTCCTTTTTGAAAACCAATTGTTTCCAGGTTATAAGCAGAACTACGGACAGTAATTTTACTTAAAGTCTTTTTTGCACACTCGTTTGAACAGCCATCAATAATGATAATATCTTTAGCTTCTTGAGTATCATCTATATATTGCTGAACATTTCCGCCTATTGCTGCAAGACAAAACATTTTGCCTAAACCACTACGAGACATTCGTCTTGCTACCCTATCTGCCAGCTCCCCCGCGTCTGATGCGCCAGAACACGAGAATATCAAAACTGAATCTGAATGGTTACTACATTTTTGTTTCATTGATATATCCTCCGTTAGATTTTTCTATCCATACTGTGTGATTCACCAAACCAAAGTCTTTTAAAGACTGGGTCAACTGGCTACAAATAGGACTACATCCTATAACTACTTTTTTTGAACTATGAAAAAGATGAATACAGTAATCTGTTTCCAGCATAGCTCGTCTATATATTTTTACGTCTTTCAAGTCTGCATTCTTTTTAAGTTCGTTTCTTAAAGATCGTAACTGTGATGCCAGTAACTCCCGGTTACTACCGGCGGTCCTGATTTCTATAATTTCTAACCAAGCCACTTTTGCTCTCTTTTCTCCTTTCCAGTTTTTATTACTATGTTTTCCCTCTAACCGAAAGTCATACCAGAATTATAAGCCCAATAAAAACAATAGCTTACAGACAATGGTAAATTTATAATTACCAAATAAGATAGGTTTACTTGCCAAATAAGGTAAATAAAATTATTTTTGTCTTATATAGCATTTTATAATAAAGCTATGGTAAAGAATATGGATAAGAATGAATTTTTCAGAATGGCAACATCAAAAATATGTGGTAATCTTGAAATAAAAGACGCTTTGGTTTCTAGTTTGAATTTCTTAAGGCAAAAAATGCCGGTGGATAGGGTGTTGCTTCAATTCTTTGATGAAGGTCTGAATGCAATGCGTACCGTTGCCTCTGCAACTTCAAAAGAAGGAGTGATGGTCAATCTTCTGACGCCTATGACTTTAAAAGCGAGACAGGAGATGATGCGTTTTGAACAAGATTACCTTAGTAAAACTCCTAATTCTGTATTGCTGATTAGGGATAATCCTCATAAGCAATTGATGTTTCATGAGATGCTTCATGCACACAGAGCTAGTGTCACATCACTTATGGTGTTACCTTTAATGATTAACAATAAAGTAGTTGGTGGAGGGGGTTTGTTGTTAACTACAGAAGGCAAGGAAAAATTCAATCAACAGCATGCAGACTTACTTTATATGTTAAGAGAGCCCTTTGCTATTGCCATGTCAAACGCTCTTAAACACTGGGAAGTAACAAATCTTCGAGACATGCTGGTTGACGATAACAAATATCTCCATGGGGAACTTCGTCGATTGTCTGGTGATGAAATTATTGGTGCACATTTTGGATTAAAGGATGTGATGTATAAAGTGCAACAAGTTGCCACTCTAGACAGCCCTGTTTTACTATTGGGTGAAACAGGTGTTGGTAAAGATGTAATCGCCAACACTATTCATTACTCTTCTTCAAGAAGTGATGGTCCGTTTGTAAGTGTGAATTGCGGGGCCATTCCAGACACTCTAATTGATAGTGAACTTTTTGGACACGAAAAAGGTGCGTTTACTGGTGCACTCGCTCAAAAGAGAGGGCGCTTTGAAAGAGCAAATAAAGGAACGATATTCTTGGATGAGATAGGCGAACTTCCTTTACCGGCACAAGTACGTTTGCTGAAAGTATTACAAAGCAAAGAAATCGAACGTGTAGGTGGGGTAAAAACAATCTCTTTGGATATTAGAATAATAGCTGCCACAAATCGAAATTTAGAAGAAATGGTAAAACATAATAAGTTCCGGGAAGATTTATGGTTCAGGTTGAATGTGTTTCCTATCTGGATACCGCCACTTCGTGATAGACAATCTGATATTCCCGCATTAGTTCAACATTTTATCAATTCAAAAACTAGGGAATTAAAACTAGCGACTATACCTACCTTGTTCCCTGGAGCTGTCGATTCCCTGATGATTTATCACTGGCCAGGGAATGTAAGGGAATTAGAAAATGTTATTGAGCGAGCATTGATACTCAACCCATCTGGGCCATTGACTTTTGAATATCTAAATACGGGGTATCACAAGGATTCCACACCAGCATTGGATGAGAATATAGAAATAGAAAATCTTAATCAGGTCATCTCGAAGCATATACACCGAGCATTAACAAAAACAAAAGGGAAAATTAACGGCCCTGATGGCGCTGCATCTGTTCTGGGGATTAATCCAAGTACGCTTAGGAACCGAATGAAGAAACTTGGAATTAGTTATGGTCGGAAAGAAAAAAGAATGAGACAGTAAAGCGAACTCCTACCTGCTTTACGTGAAGTGATCTGAGATTTTGGAAAGGGCTAGATGTTCTCTTCGACAGTGTCTTTTTAAGATTGAGTATTATTTTCTTTCATCAATGAAAGTTGGTGGGGGTATTTTATACAAAAATTTTTCACTGACTATTTCAAAAACTACTGCACTGATTTTTAATCCCTTAGAAACCAAAAACTTATAGCAATGAATAGATGCCTCTTAATCAGCAGGTCGCCGGTTCGAGCCCGGTAGGGTGCACGAAATTAACAGAATTATGAGGTTTTCTTTTAATAATCCCTATTGATTTTGAAAGGGAATCAAAATTCTATTCTGGACTTTTACTCTGTAGTTTAGGATCTCCTTGAATCTAATTAAAAGAGAAAAGCGAAACAAATATAGATAAAGAACTCCAAACCCAATTAAAAACCGAGTCCCTCTCTCGATCTAAAAATATTTATTTAAGGATGATTTTATATTTGAATCGAGAGAACATGCACAAGAACTAGTTATTGAGAACTAAGTTACAAAACATAGGAGGTTCTATGCCACTCTCCTACTGCCACTTTATTGTTATGCTCCTCATGGTTATTGCTACACCAGAGCTGACATTTTTCGCGCAGGATTCATTGCCGCACAATCAGGATGGTCAAAACGAATCCGCCGCTGTCAAGGCAGTCCGGGTCAGAGTCGGCGATGAAGCTTTTACTGAATTGCTGGTCAGGTTGAACGTCTGGTCCATGAACATTTGACTAATCCTGATGAATTTTGGCTGGCTTACCCCGTGGCAACATACTCCAGGACCGAGCCTGATTATTACCAGGGTTCCGTTCGGCTTCCCAACGGTAATATGGAATGCAACTGGCGGGGCAGTACTTGGGCACCGACTAACTACATGATCTTTCAAGGACTAATGCATTACGATCAGGTCGATGTTGCCCGTGAATTAGCCGCGCGGTTGTTTGAAATGGCGGTTGTGAAGAATCCGGTCCTGAGTGAGTATTTATAATGTCGAAACAGGTGAAGGATTAGGCCAAACTAATTTCTGGGGCCTCTATTACGTAATGCTGCTGGAATGTGAGTTGGGCTAAGATATATCGGCGTTGGAAGGCCCATTCAGACCGATCATCCCGGAAGAGCGTGGAGTGCAATTCTAGATGTGATTAGCTACCGGGAGTCCAAAAGATGAAAGCATAAGAATATTTCTTAATGATTCGGTAATTTCTTTTCACAATATTTTGTCATATGTATATCTATCAAAGGAGAATAATATGGATAAGTTGCGCTGGG
>JARRKK010000037.1:0-22216 GCA_037388105.1 Ignavibacteriaceae bacterium
TTTCCCTAAGACCTCTATTACTACACCTTCCGGATTAAGCATTGATGTATCCCAATTAATATTACCTGCTATTACCTTATCTCCTTGCTTTGCAGTGTTTAAATTTGCCTTGTCAATATATACATCACGCTGAAAATGAAAATCGTCCGGAGTTACGAAATAGAATGATTTCGACTTATGAAGCGTACCTATAATTTCTTTTCTTTTTCTTTCAATTACATTTATAATTTGTCCTTCAATGTTTTTCCCCTTCTGTTTTGCAAAAAGAACCACTTCTACGATGTCACCGTCAAAAGCAGTTCCAATATTTCTTGCAGAAATAAAAATATCATCAAGTTTTTTGCTGTTAGGCACAACAAAACCATATCCACTATTATGGATTTGTAATTTTCCGCGAAGTTTATTGCTATTAGGAAAGAGATTTATTTGATATCTTTTACCTTTTCTAAAAAGGTATCCATCTTTAATAAGTTTATGCAGGTTTATCATTTCAGAGTATGTTGATGAACTTTGAACCGGATCTCTTCTCTGCAGTCTTACACTAAATTTCTTAATGATGAAATCGGTGGATATTCAATTTTTATATTAGCACGGGTAATATCCTGAAACACTTGGGAAGTTCCGCCTATTTCATATCTAACCTCTCCGGCTTTCCCTATGAGACTGAATTTAGTTTCTGCACCAACTTGCTGAACACGGACGCTCCGGACGTAATCCCCGAAACTTTCATTTAAAATTGTACCAATTAAGGAACCTGCAAATGATGCTGCAGTAGAAGCAGCAACATTTCTATCCTGACTTGTAGCATCATCAGTAAATTTCCCAACGATAATAAACATCATTGCATCGGATGGAGTTTTGGTTGCATCCAGTTGGAAATCACTCGTGCTGTTTTCACGCACATATACGCTAATGTTACCTGTTTGTTGCATGAAATTTTTATTTAAATCTTTCAGTGGCCCTTCAAGTCTAACTCTTATTTCAACTTCTTTTTCAGGATTGCCTAATCCCAAAGAATCAGTGGGCAGGTAATAATCCTGGTATGTTGCTGTCACATTAAGATAAGGGTTATTTATTTCATCAAAAAACCGTACGGTTCCAGATGCTTCAAATGGTTTGATAAATTCTAGTTTTGAACCATCTAATAAAACCAACTCACCTTGTGCTATTGGATTATCATTTACAATACTATACTCAAAGTTCCCACCAAGATATGCCGTCAGATTTTGCTGAAATTCGGGGGACACCACAAATACCATTTTGGCTTCATCTTCAACATTTATTTTCAGTTGAAGGTTAATATTTTTTGGTTTTGATGGTTCAGTTGATTTTCCATGACTTACTTGTTGGCTTAACTGAATTAAGCTGTCAATAAGTGCTTCATTATCAAGTTCGGTTGCATAGTGCTTAAATTCATAAATATATTTGTCAGTTGTACTAGAAAAAGCTGAACGAGTTGGGGAAATGGTTACATCTGCCCCTTTTTTAATAATAATATCCGCTGTTACTGCGTTTTCACCATTGTTGAAATTATAATTTAAATCATCATTCGTAGCAATCGTTAAATCACCGAAAATAGACTGGTTTACTGCACGGGTTTCGATACCCAATATTTTTAACTGCCCCTTAGCATGAACATCTATATCTACAACTTCAAAATTTTTATGAGCAATTTTACCGTTCACATAGATTGTTCCCCCGTTTTTTGTACCGTCTAAATTTTTTAAATATGACTTGTTAATAGTGATGTATTCATCATCTAATATCAAATTTGCCTGTGCTTTGTATTTAATATTATTTCCGTTTGCAGTGAAAGATATATTGTCTAAATTAATACCACCTGAAAACCTTAAACTATCAGTTGTACCACTAACATTAATACTTGAATTTAAATTTCCTTTTAAGTCTTTAACATAAGGGACTAGTCCTGCAATATTAGTAAGTGCAAATCTATTTGCCTCCAGATTGAAATAAACATCATTGTTCGAAATAGTTGAATCACTTTTCAGAATTGCAAGATCAATTGGAAGTGACCCATTAACCTTAAGATTAGGAAAATCAATGTTATTCGTTGTATCCAAAGAAGCTGCGTTAAAACTTAGCATTCCGTTTTCATAATTTGCAGAAGAAATTAAAGAACCAATATTAATATTACTTACTTTAACGGTATCCATAGTAAAATGGATATCCAATAGAGGAGATTGAGCAGTTCCCTGCCACATAGCCTCAAGATTAATATTTGAATCAAATCGTGATTTTCGTGGTATCAGGAATACATCTCGAGTTAAATCTTTTCCAGAAATATCATTAATTCTAAGTGAAAGATTCTGATCATTTGTTAATGAGAATAACCCTTCAAGTTCAACATCCCCCGGTGAATGAGTCATTATAAAATTATTAAATTGTATTTGCTCATTAGAATAGGATATATCAATTAAGTCTTTGTTCTCCAAATCAAACTCGTTATATCTAACAAACAGTGAATCAAGCAATATTTTTACAATATGGTTCTTCAATTCAACATTGCCACTCACTCTTGTAGTAAGGTAATCATTCAACTGGCTGTTAAACTTTAATGCAAGCTTATTTTCTGATATGCTTGTATGTAAACTAATATCATAAAATTTTTCAGTGAGAAAAAGTTGATGAATTGACAAATCTATGTCTGACTTAAAGGCTTCAGAAAAACTAACTGAGAAGTCATTTAAAACTTCCGTATTCAACACCATATCTGAAATAAAGTATAGTTCTTCCCCTTCTAAATATTTAAAATAATTTACATCCATCTCTACAAGAACAGATAGTAAATCTCCTGTCCTATTAATCTTTCCGTTAATATCACCATCAATCTCTAAATCAACGCCCCCTAAAAACAGTGATAGTAATTCAAAATCTTTGAACTCTACCGAATAATTTATATCAACTTTCCGATCGGGTAAACGATATTCATATGCAGTTTCAGTGGAAATTGTATCTGAGGTGGGATTTAATTTAGTAACAGTATAATCAATATAATCATTAATTAGATTTGCTTCCGCTTCAATCAACGATACTATATCCAAAATCGAAAAATTTCCCGTCAATGTAATATCAGCCAGATTCGAGACCACATTTACCAGTCTACCGCCATCATGATGCTTTCTTATATCAACTATTGATTTGATACCATCTAATTTAATATCATCTATGGTGCTGCTATCAACCGAAACGACTGCAAACAATTCCAAACTATCCGGATCAAAATCATTACCTTCAGCTGATATACTGATGTTTAAATCGCTTTCCGATTCAACTCCCGGGATAATATCAGATATATTAACATTATATAAAGCTGCATCAATATTATATAATGGATTGTTGGGATTTTTAAAATCAATCTCACCGGATAAAATCCCTGAAGTGGTATCAGATTTAAAATTCAGGGTATAGTTTAGATTAGCATCAGCAGCTAGCATTTTAAAATCTAAATTTTGATAGTTTCTGTTTTCTATTTCAGACCAATTTGCAGCAAAGTGTAATTCATTATTCATATTCTCCGGCGATGTTCCTTGACCTTTCAGAATAACATGACTATTTAAGTTTGTCGCGATATTAATAACCGGACTAAGATCCAAACGTTGGGTAAATAGAACAATATTGTACTTCATCTCCTTGCCAAAAAGATCCATATTAACAATACCATCGAAATTTCCTCTTTCAGTTGATACATACATCCCGGAATTAAACTGAAGAGGTTTGCCTTTAAAGTAAAGTGAATCAAATATTAAAATACCGTAATCAGCATAAACAGGAATATCTATTGTTCGCAAAAGCATGTTCGGATCGTCGGGATCAAAGTAAGTATCCGAAAAAATAACGTCTATCAGCATCTGATCCCCACCAGGAATGTTTTTCAGATTTCCGTTCAAGTTTATATGTGTTTTCCGAAAAGCAACATCCAACTTGTTCACTCTAAGATCATTCAGTGTACCTTCAGCATTAAGAGTAGTACTTAAAGAGCCTTCCAGCAACTCTGTTGCTGGAATAAAATTTGTTAAATCATCGAAGTTGAATTTGTTTGCAGTTAATTTGATAGTGAGAGGACAATCTTCAATTTTTATTTCTTCGTCTTTTAAAATCGGAATATCTTTCACCTGAGCCGTTAAAGAGATATTTGAACGATCTGTATTAATTTCTAACCCATTAACTGAAATTTCATCATTTAGAATATGAAAATTTCCAGAAAGGTTATTTAAAACAAACCCGTTTAGATTTAGCTCAGACGAAAATTTATTTATGTTCAGTAAAATTTCTTTGCTACTAACATTTGCAAATGCATCCATAGAAAGATTAAGATTCTTCAACCTTAAATCTTCAAGATTAAAAGTATCGTAAATTTTTGTGCTGTTTTTATTTTCTGTCGATTGAAAATTAAATTCAACATCGTTCAAAGACAGATCAGCAACCTGAATATTAAAAGCGAATTCCGAATTGGTTGTGTCCCGCACTACTTCTTCCCCGGATGATTCAATAAGCTTCGAAATATTTAATTCGCCTGTTTCATTTTTTAGTAACGATATCTTCGCTTTTGACAACTCGATTTTTCTGAAGTAAATCGTTTTGAATAGCAACTTAAGCGGACTTGTACGTACTTCAATTTTTTCTGAGTAAAGTATTGTATCCTTTCCCTGTACAAGCACGGTATTATTAAGAATCAGTGAAGTGAATATTGTTCCTTGAATTTCTTCGATGGATAGTTCCCCGTTTGTTGATTCGTTCACTGTTGTGATTACTTTTTCACGTAACCATTCTCTAAATGTATAAGTTTGAGAAATAGCGAAGAATACCAAAAACGCAACCATTATACCAAGTCCGAAATAAATAAATCCATTTATTATTTTTCGGGAAAGTGGTCTTTTTATTTTTTTATTTCTACTGAAGAACAATACTATTCTCCTAATTATCCTTATAACCGACTACAATCTTCTTAATAATTTTTGATGTAGACTGATCATTAACAAACTTAATATTTTTAACTTCACCTCCATTTGCAAGTACTACATTTGCACCAACTATTTCATCTATATCCCAATCCTCACCTTTTACTAATACATCCGGTAACAGTTCCGCAATTAGTTTCTGCGGAGTATCCTCATGGAAAAGAATAACATAATCAACCGGTTTTATATTCGAAAGGATAAATAAACGTTCATGTTCATTTAGAATAGGTCTGATTTTCCCCTTTAGCCTTCTTACTGAATCATCTGTATTCAAACCAACAATCAATACATCTCCCATAGCTTTAGCCTTAGAGAGATAATCAATGTGACCTGCATGAATGAGATCAAAGCAGCCATTTGTAAATACAATCTTTTTCCCTTCCGATTTTAACCTTTTGCAAATCGATCTCAATTCGGCTAGCGATTCCATCATATTTTATGATATTCATTAACTACAGAATCAAATAGTTTTTCTTTTTCGATAGGAACAATACCGACTTCACCACAAACTATTCCAGCACCATAATTGGCTAAAGTTGATGCTTCATATATATCAGCACCGGCGGCTAAAGCCATCGTTAATGTTGAGATAACCGTATCTCCTGCACCAGAAACATCTGCTACTTTACGTGCTTTTGTTGGCATTCTTTTCTCAGGCTTATCTTTTGCGAATACGGCGATTCCTTCTTCACTTAGTGTTAGCAAAATATATTTTGCGTTAAGTCGGCTAAGTAATTCATTGCCTGCAAATGAAACATCTTCATCACTCTCCATTTTCATACCCAGAATAGATTCGGTTTCTTTTCGGTTAGGTTTAAATACTGTTACGTTTCTGTATTCAAAGAAATTATCAAATTTGGGATCAACCGTAATTGTTATGCCGAGTTGGTTTGCAAGCGATACAGTTTTTTGTATGAATGATTTTGTTAATACTCCCTTGTTGTAATCCTGCAAAATTATTCCATCAAGACTGTTAATTAATCCTGTTAAAAAAATGGAAAGTTTGCGTTCAATTTCTTCGCTAAGCGGTTTTTTACTTTCCTTGTCAATCCTAACAACATGATGATTATCTGCAATAACTCTTGTTTTTGTTGTTGTAGGACGGTCGGTATCTGTAAATATACCATCGTTTTCAATGTTCATTTCATTCAGAAGAGAGGTAAAAATAGTACCGTAATTATCATATCCAATTACACCAATTGGAATCGGTATACCGCCAAGTTTCAAGATATTTAGAGCAACATTTGCTGCTCCACCGAATCGGAAGAATTCTTCCTCAACTTCCATCACCGGCACAGGGGCTTCCGGTGAAATTCGTTTTACATCTCCCCAAAAGTATCCATCTAACATCATATCGCCAATAATTGCAATTCTTTTCCCCTCAAAGCTGGATTTCAACATTTCTAATCTGTCTATTGATATATCAACCATAATTAATCCGATTTATTGAAAACTGAAGTTTAAAATAAGGATAAATAAACTTAGTCAAAGGGAGTTAAAAATGAAATGACTGATTGACTTATACTTGTATGGGTGAGTGTTTGACGGAATATTGTTGTAGTGCATATTATGTTAAATTTTAACCATGTTCTCTAACATTGGCTTCATCTAAACGAGCCAGCGGGTTATTTATTCTGATTCGTAGTAGTCCGCTATTGCTACCAACCCACATGTTCTCCCCGTCAAAATAAAAAGTGAGGAAAGTAGATGATCTTATTTTTAGTTGATCTAAATCTATTTCCGTAACTTGAAGTGTGTTTCGGTTTATTAAGAATAGACCTTTGCCCTGTTCAATGTTTTCCTTTCTATCAAACGAATATACTCCGGCCCAAATAAAATTTCCTGTTCTACATAATGCATAAATGCCATTGTCAGCTAGTCCGTTTAACTGAGAGATCTTTTTCCAATCTAATCTTCTATCATAAATATAAATCCCCCCCACATTGAAACCGGGTTCGCTCGAGGAAGTGAACTCATCAGTACCATACCATATTTTGTTGTTTTCAAAAATGATAGAAGAAACAGATACGTTTTCTCCTTCTTCATTAAAACCGCGTTTTTTATTTGAAATGTATTTCCACGCTGCTTCACTTTTAAACATCTTCTTTTTTTCATAACGGTGTACACCTGATTCAGTCCCAAACCAAATGAGACTGTCACCATCAATTGCAATTGTTTTAATATTGTTCGATTTCTGATCTTTACTCTGCGTCATATCAATATCAGTATATCTTCTTTTCTCTACATCCAAGCGTGTTAAATTCCTGAATCTGCCTATCCACAATACATCCTGTGAGGGATCATATTTTAACGACCTTATCCAGTTTCCAAACTGTCCTCCTTGCGCAAATTTTCTTTTACTCCATTTAATAATCCTTGTTAACTTCAATTGTATAAAATAAGTCGTCATCAAGATTATTACTTTTTGTTGAAAAGTTTTCCCATTTCTGTTCGGTTGTAGAATACTTATAAATCCCTTGCCCGTAGGTTGCAACCCAGAGGTTTTCATCATCTTGCGCAATACCAGTAACAGTAGCACCATCGAGGAATATTTCAGAATCGATTTGTGCAAGTGCAGAAGATGCGAATATATAGAGTAGAAGTAACCAAAAATATAATTTCATCATCAGCATATAATACTTTACTAATTATATCAATAACTTTCTTTATCGGAAGGAAACAAGCCTTTCTTTACATCTTTAATATATGCTTTCACAGCTTTGTTTATTTCTTTAGCAAGGGAAGAATAATTTCTCACAAACCTCGGATGAAAATCTGTATTAAGTCCAAGCATATCCGGAGTTACTAAAATCTGACCATCACAGTTAACACCAGCACCAATGCCAATTGTAGGAATTGTAATAGATGAACTTACTTCTTTAGCGAGTGTTGCCGGAATTTTTTCAAGTACCACAGCGAAAGCTCCTGCATCTTCAATAATTTTAGCATCCTCTACAATATCGTGTGCCTCTTGCTCGGTTTTTCCTCTTTCACTGTATCCACCGTACTGATGAATGCTCTGTGGCATTAATCCAATATGAGCCATCACTGGTAATCCGTACTCTGTAATTTTTCTAATTGTTTCCGCGATACGTTTTCCTCCCTCAAGCTTTACAGCACCTGCTGGTGTTTCTTTCATAATCCTTCCTGCGTTTCTGAAAGCCTCATCAATATTTAGTTGATATGACATAAAGGGCATATCAACCACTATCATTGCCCGCCGAACGCCTTTTGCTACCGCCTTGGTATGATAAATCATTTCATCCATTGTTACAGGCAAAGTGGTCTCATTTCCTTGAAATACATTACTTAATGAATCGCCAACTAAGAGTATATCAATTCCTGCTTCATCGAGTAATTTTGCCGTTATATAATCATACGCGGTTAAAGCCGATATTTTTATTTGTTTCTTCTTAAGTAAAACAAGTGATTTTGTAGTAACTCTCTTAATTTCCTTTTCAATACTCATTATTATCAGTTTAGAGTTGATGTTAATTCATATTGGTTTAAATGATCAGTAAACTTAATAGCAAAGTGATTTTCAAAACCACTCTTTATTGATTCCGCTAACTCGTCTATTTCAATTTCTTTGAAAAGAATTTCATTTAAATCCGTAGTATTATTATCCATTTCCTTTCGTAGTACTGATAAAGTGCTTTCCGGTAATGCTAAATAATTACATATATTTTTATGGTAAGCTCCACACAAAATCGAACCATGTTGAAGTAAAACATTACCAATCCTTCTCTGGGCACTTCCTACAAGCTTCTTCCCACAAAAGCTAATTTCATTTTTCGAAGGTAGTGAAAAACATATTGCACTTTTATCTTCCTTATAATGCGAAGGGAAATATGGTTGTGATTTGTGAAGATCTAATTTTCTTAAATTATCATCAAAATTAATTAATCCAGCAATCAGTGCTACATTAATTTCTTTGTAGAGGTCTTTGGGTGATAATCCTGTATTAAGTTGAGAAATTACAGAATACGTTAACTCCTCAGAATGAAGAATAGCTCTACCACCGGTTGGTCGTTTGACTATTTCTATATTATCCTTGTAAACATTTTCAATTAATAAATCTTCCATTGACTGATTTGCACCTAACGAAATGCAATATGGATCCCATTGATATAATCTCAATATTGTTTCATCATATTCAAGAGATTTTGCAAGTAGAAGATCCGATTTCATATTATCTGTACCGCTCATAAATTTATTCTTAATAAATTTCCACATCATTTTATAATAATCCCCCTGCTGCTTTCATCAATAAATTTTAAGATATTTTGAACATATTTATTCTTGATTAATTTTGAATTAATTTTTTCCTTTGCCTGAGAAATGTTTAACCCGGAATTATACAACAAATTATAAACTTCTTTTAATGAATTAATATCATCATTTGAGAAGCCTCGCCTTCTCAATCCTACTAGATTGAGTCCGGAAAATTTTAATGGTTCATTGCCTGCAATCACATAAGGAGGAATATCTTTAACAATTCGAAATCCTCCACCAATCATAGAATGGTCACCAACTTTGCAAAACTGATGAACAACTGTACTTCCTCCAATAATTACATAATCTCCAATTGTAACATGTCCGGCAATCTGAACAGCGTTTGAGATAATAGAATTTTCACCAATAGTAACATCATGCGCAACATGCGCATAAGCCATAATTAAACTATTTTTCCCAATCCTGGAAAAACCAGTTTCTATTGTTCCTCTATGCAGTGTAACAAATTCTCTGATCACAGTGTCATTTTCGATGTAAAACAATGATTCTTCATTCGCAAACTTCAAATCTTGTGGGATGTTTGAAACAGATGCCCCCTGCATAATTTTGACTCTTTTCCCTATTCTTGCGCCGTTATAAACAACTACATGGGGGCCAATATCACAGTCTTCTCCAATCTCAACATCATCTTCAATAATAGTGAACGCATTTATTGTTACGTTCTTACCAAGCTTAGCTTTGCTACCTACTATAGCTGTAGGATGGATATGATTCATTAAAAACGACTAATCATTTGGAATCTTAGGTCTATCAACTACACCAGCCATAAATTCAGCTTCTGCAACCAATATATCATTCACATAGGATCTACCCTTCATTGTAACAATCTTGCTCCTCTTATTTGTCATTTCAATTTCCATATATATCTGATCACCAGGAAGAACAGGTTTTCTGAATTTAACGTTGTTTATTTGCATAAAGTATACGAGCTTCTCTTCCGGATTCGAAACTGAGTTCAGTAAAAATACTCCGCCGGTCTGTCCCATTGCCTCAATAATCAGAACTCCGGGCATAATTGGATTGCCAGGAAAGTGTCCTTGAAAAAAAGGCTCATTCATTGTAACTGACTTTACACCAACCACTCTTTTATCGAGATCTAATTCTATTATTTTGTCTACAAGGAGGAATGGATAGCGATGAGGAATAATTCGTTCAATTGCAGCGGTGTCAAAAACAATACCCTCTTTCTTAACCAACTGAAATTTCTTTTCCAGTTTTTTCTGTTGATAAAGTTTTCTTACCTGTTTGGCGAATTCAACATTTGCACGGTGTCCGGGACGTGCCGCTAAAATTTGTGCTTTAATCGGTGTACCTATCAAAGCAAGATCACCCAGTAAATCCAGAAGCTTATGTCTTACAGGTTCATTTTTATAACGAAGCTTTTTATTATTTAATATTCCATCATCACCCAGTGAAAATTCTTCCTTAATACCAATCCTTTTCCCTAATGATTTAAGTTCACTTTTTGAAAGTTGATGATCAACAATAACAACTGCGTTATCAAGATCACCACCCTTAATTAATCCTTGATCAGCGAGTTCTTCAACCTCGCTTAAAAAGCAAAAAGTTCGAGCAGAGGCAAATTCATCAATAAATTCTTTTTCAAAGTCGAACATACCAGTATGTTGACTACCAAGTGCCGGATTCTGATAATCAACCATAACAGTAATTCTATAGTCATCGAGAGGTAAGGCTACTATTTCTATGTTTTCTTGTTCAACCTTATGGATGATTGTTTTATCTATGATGAGGTAATCCTTTGGTGCTTCTTGTTGTTCGAACCCTGCGTGTTGTAACACTTTCACATATTCAATTGCACTACCATCAGTAACCGGTGGCTCAATTCCTTCAAGGTCAATTATAATATTATCGATTTGAAGTCCTGCAACCGCAGCTAAAACATGTTCAACTGTGTGTACTTTTGCTTCACCAATTCCTATAGTTGTACCCCTCGAAACATCTACAACATTATCGGCTATTGCTGGAATCTCGGGTTTGCCACCTAGATCTGAACGTATAAACCGAATTCCATAATTTTCCGGAGCAGGTTTGAATGTCATTTTACATTCAGTTCCGGTATGTAATCCGATACCGGTTATAGAAACAGATTTTTTGATAGTTCTTTGTTGTTCAAGCATAGGTTGGTAATTATAAATGATAAAATTTTTACTTAAAAATCAATAGAAAAGATAGTAAGATGGTATCTGAATTACAAAAAATTTACTGTATCACTATGTTCAAATTTGCAAATAGATGATTAAGTCTTTTTATTCATTTGCGCCTTTAATTGTTTAATCTCTTTCTCTAGTTCTTTGATCCTATCTGAATATTCGGGGAGATTTCTTATGTGTGCTTCAAGTTTATGTGAAGTTTTCATTTCTTTAGCCGGAGTTCCAAAATAGAAGCCTGGTTTTGGTAAAGACTTGGTAACCCCTGACTGTGCCATTATAATAACATTGTTACCTAATTTAATATGACTTCCTAATCCTACCTGCCCTCCCAACATACAGTTGTTACCAACTTTAGTACTACCAGCAATTCCCGTTTGTCCGGAGATAACGGTATCTTCCCCTATCTCACAGTTATGACCTATCTGCACAAGATTATCGATCTTTGTTCCACGATGAATTATAGTTGACCCCAGTGCAGCACGATCGATGCAAGTATTGGCGCCAATTTCAACATCGTCACCAAGAATAACATTCCCAATTTGCGGAACTTTACGATACATACCTTTTGCATCAGGATTAAATCCAAAACCATCTGAACCAATAACGCTGCCAGAATGTATAATAACCCTTTTACCAATTTTACAATCTTCCCTAATATTCACATTTTGATATACTATACTTTCATTTCCGATCTCAACATTCTCCAGTAAAACTGTATTATGGAACAACTTTACGTTATTACCAATTTTACACCCGGCTGATACAACTACATTTTTTCCAATTGCAACATTCTTCCCTATAATAGCATCACTATGAATGAATGCTGATTCAGCAATTCCATCAAGTAAAATTTCAGAAGAAAAAAATTTAATGATAACTTCAGCGAAAGCATCTTCTGGCTTATCTATCTCAATGTAAGTAATATCATCTCTTGTTTTTTTAAAATCTGGTTTTACAAGTATAGCGGATGCTTTAGTTTTGGAAAAGTATGTTTCATAATAGGGAAGATAAAGAAACGTTAAGTCATTCTTTTGAGCTTCTTCAATTCGCGATACATTTACAATTTTTAATGTTTCATCGCCTGTGATCTTCCCTCCGATATGTTGTGATATCTCTTTTAGAGTTATCTCCATTTTACTGTTCCTTATTAAGCTTTTCTAATACCTTAGCAGTAATATCATATTCTTGTTTTGCATAAAGCAGCATTATATCACCACTTCTGTCGAAAACAAAATCCAGATCCTCTTCAGCAGCAATTTCCTGAATAGCATTGAATACCTTGTTCTGAGCAGGTTTCATAAGCTCATCCTGTTTTTGGTATAGCTCACCATTAGCACCGAATTTCTGATTACGAAACGTGGATATTTTATTTTCCAAGTCGGATAGTTCTTTTTGTGCTTCTGCTCTCGTTTGATCTGTCATTATTAGATTTCTTTTATCCAGATCATCTTTTTTAATTTTATATTCGCTTTCCATAGTCTTAATTTCATTCTGCCAATCACGAATCAATGCATCCAACTTCTGCCTCGCATCCTGTACATCAGCCAGGTTGTCCATAATGCTGTCAGAATCCACGTATCCAATTTTTAATTGTGCAAGTATAGATGATGAACAGATAAAAATAATGGGCAGAATAAAAAATGTTTTTTTCATAATCGAATGGAGAAGTAATAATAAGTAAAAAGGTTCCTTTGGTAAAAAAGGAACCTATAAAAATTCTCAATAATTTAGAGTGGAATTAATTCCCTCTTTTTAAATTGTCGAGAACTTTAAATGTAATATCAAAACTAGCATCAGCATAAAGAAGAAGTATATCTCCACTTTTATCAAAAACAAATTTCATCCCTTCTTCTTTCGCAACTTTCTCAATGGCAGTGTAAATTTTAGCTTTAATAGGTGCAAATATTTCATCTTGTTTTTTAAATATATCGCCATCAGGTTGAGAAAACTTAGTTCTTCTAAAATCCATTATTTTTTGTTCCATAGCAACAATTTTTTGCTGTGAAGCTAATTGTTGTTCCTCCGTCATTGTATTAACCTGTTTCTGATACTCGCCCAATGATTGCTGGTAAGTTAGTGTCATTGAATCCAATTGAGCAGACCATAAGTTGGTTATTGCATCCAGGTCACCTTGAGCTTTAATAGCTGCAGGATATTGTGTAAGAATAACTTGCGAATCAACATAGCCCATTTTTTCTCCCTGCGCAAAGGCGGAAGTTCCTATCATCAACAAACAAACAGAAATGAATAACATTTTCTTTTTCACTAATCTAATCCTCTATTTTAATTGATAAAAATTCCTAACTTCAAAATCCCCTTCCAAATTGAAAATGGAATAACCACTCTGGTTCTTTTCTTTCCACAACCCATCTATCGAATCCGTAGCCAAGATCAAAGCCGATTAGTCCAATTGGATTAATTAATATTCTAGCACCAAAACCAACTGCTCTTGCAAGTTCAAAAATATCTGTTTTCTCAAAGCTTTCAAAAACATTTCCAGCTTCAGCAAAAGTTAATATGTACAGGGGTATCGGTTCCAAAGCAACGGCAAATCTAATTTCTGCACCAAATTTTGCCATCACCTTACCGCCAATAATTTGTCCGAATATATTTCTCGGTCCAACAGAACGATCATCGTAACCTCTCAATGGCACAGTGGCTATAACTAATCCGTTGCCTCCCATATAGAAAAGTTCAAACGGCTGTATTGGTGTTCCTCTAATAATCTCATCAATGTATCCAAATTCGGCTGACGTGTAAAAAACCAGTCTGTTTAAATTAAACATACGCTTGTACCACTCTGCTTTAAATCCCATCTTTAAATAGTCGATATCTCCAGGAAGAAACGGACCACCGGATATTTCCGCGCTGAGTGTAAAGATAGAACCCTTTGAAGGAAATACAGGATTATCTATGTCTCTTCGACTTAAGGTAGCACCAAGGGTAAATTGATTTGTTTTCCCTTCGGTATAGTAATTTTGTCCTTCAATTACGTTGTTGTACTGATAACGAAAGAAACTTTGAATATAAAAGAAATCATCAGGCCATTTTAATCTTCGTCCGACACGCAATGTTACCCCAAACTGACTTAAATCATAAACATATTGCTGTCTGGTTTGAAATAAATCAACACCAACGGAAGTAGGGGTATCATTAAACCATGGTTCTGTAAATCCGATTGTAAAAGTTCTATATACATTTCCCACTCCAAATTGCCAGTTGAAGTTTAGAACCTGCCCACCTCCCATAGAGAAAGGTTCGGCAATTGAAAAGTTAGTCAATGTTACTCCAATTGAGCCGCTAAACCCAAAACTACCGCTATATCCAACTGATGCATTTAGATAGTCACTCGATTTTTCCTCAACATTGAATGAGACAGCAACTGTACTGTCACTTTCTATCTGTGTTCCGATTCCCTGAGGTCCATAAAGCTTCTCAGCACTGAAGTACTGAAGATTTGCGAGCTGCTGAATACTTCTGAAAAGTAATCCCCGGTTAAAATAATCTCCGGGTATTGTGTAGAGTTCTCTACGTATGACTTTATCTTTTGTCTTAGTATTTCCTGTAATATTCACGCGCGAAATTCTGAACTGCTTCCTTTCTTCAACTCTTATTATTAAATCGATAGAATCTTCTGCAACCCCTACCTCTTCAGGATCAAGATTAAATGTTAAGTATCCGTTATCTAAATATAGGGCGGATACATCCGATTGTTGTTCATTGCCTCTCAAATTCTTCTGAAATTGTTGATAATCGTAGATATCCCCTTTTTTGAATTCCAACCTCTGCGTAAGTACCTGGTCAGGATAAACAGTATTCCCTTCCCAAATAATATTTCTAATTTTGTATTGCGGACCTTCATAAACAAAAAGAGTGATATCAAGATCTTTATTATCATTGTAATAGTAGAGAGAATCTCTGGTTACTTCCGCATCTCTAAAACCCAGCGCTCTGTAGTGATCAATTATTAACTGCTTATCTTTTTCAAATAGGGTAGGATTAAATCCGGCACTAGACCAAAATTGCCACCAAACTGATTCACTTGTTTCATCCATTGCACCTGTTACTTCATCATCATCTAATGCAGAGTTTCCCTCAACAGTAATTTTTCTAACAGTAACTTCATCTCCCTCCTCAATAGTTAACTGTAAAACAATACGATCATTAATTCTGGGGATTAAGTTTGAGTATGTTCTTTCTCCTGATGGATACTCTAATGAGAGTTCTTCTGAAAGATCCTTTTCGTTTCTCCATATAACAGTTATGTCATCATCTAATGTATCGGCCGTAAAGTAAACAAAACGGTCAACATCAACTTTCGCATTCAAGAATCCTTCCTTCTCATACAAATCTAATATTCTTTGTTTAAGTTTTGCAATTTCCTGAGGTTTTAAGATAGACCCTCGTAAAAAAGTAATCTTTTGCTCAATGTCATCAGTACCTATTGCATCGTTTCCTTTTATAACCACTCTTTCTAACCTTGGATATTCCTGAACTTTAATAAGTAAAAATACTCCTTCTGTGATTTTTTTATCAATAAGAATCTGTACATCAGAAAATATATTAAGAGACCAGAGCTGTCTTATTGCGTTCAATGTTTGATCACCCGGAATCTGAATTTCGTCACCAATATTTAATCCGCTGTTAAGTATAATAGTTGAAGGATCAGCAGATTTATTACCTGTTACGGATATTCCCAAAATCTTATAGGTCACAGTCTGCTGCGCAATTAGCGTAGATGTGAAAAAAGAAAAAAATATTAATATTATAAAAACTTTAACCGATTTCTGTGGGGAGGTTCTGAACATCCTTAACGCCTTTACTGTTCTGAATTTGTGCACTAACTTTACCAAATCGTCGTTCTCTATTTTGAAATTCACTTATTGAATTATATAGATGTTTTCTGCTGAATTCCGGCCATAGAACATCCAAAACTACAAACTCTGTATATGCAATTTGCCACAGAAGAAAATTACTAACTCTAAATTCACCACTTGTTCGTATTAACAAATCTGGATCTGGTAAATCCTTCGTCGTTAAGTTATCTGATATAATTTTTTCATTAATATCTTCTAATTTCAAATTTCCATTTACAACTTGTTCCGATATACACTTTACAGCTTCGATAAGTTCCCATCTTCCACTATAGCTCAAGGCAAGGGTTAAAGTCATTCTGCTATTATTTTTAGTCTTCTCCATATCCATAATCAACTGTTTCTGAACATCCAAAGGAAGTGAACTTATAGCTCCAATCGTCGATAACTTAATATCGTTTTTCGATAACTCATGTAAGCGCTGCTTAAGACTATTTAATAATAATCTCATGAGCATTGAAACTTCGTCTTTTGGACGATTCCAATTTTCTGTGGAAAAGGTATAAAGGCTTAAGTATCTTACTCCTAACTGCGCACAAGCCTCAACGATATCTCGAACCGTATCAACACCTCTCTTGTGTCCTGCAACTCTGGGTAAACCCCTCTTATTTGCCCATCGACCGTTTCCATCCATTATAATCGCAATGTGGTTTGGTATGTCACCCGATCTTTTCAGCTCGTCCTGAAGAAACTCATCAGATTGAGACTGCATTTTACCCAATATTAAACCTTTAATAATGTTTAAACATGTTAAATTAATCCTACACTTCTATAATGTCAAGGTAACTATACTAAGACTAATTTTAAATAAGATGATTTTAATTATATGAACTTTAGTTCTGGTAGAAAAGGTAAAAAGAGGGATAAGACCGATTATAGGTAATATTATTATGATAGATAGCTGAACAGCTGTTTTAACAAATCATTACGAAAAAAGTATTTTTGATTCGTTCCTTTTTCTTCTGGCAGTAGGAAGATTTTTATCCGCAATTTGAAAGAGTTTAATATTTTTTTGAATCTCCGGCTCCAGCTGATCAAGAAGTAGTTTAGCATGCTTAAAACAATTATTGGATACACCGACGAATAGTTTAACTTTCCGTTTCGTAAATTTTGTTCGGCGCGTTGCAAGATACTTAAGTTTACTAATCAAGTTATTATCTATACAATCGGTCTGGGTAAGAGTTATACCAATGGCATAATCATCTTTATATCTTGCAATAATATCTACATCAAACATTCCAACCTTATCAGGCTCCGGTAAGTAAGTTCCGTATCGTCGACTAACTGTCATATAGCCTCTTCTCCAAAACTTTTCAAGCAAAAGATCTATATTTTTTCTCGGATCTTCATTCATTGTTTTTTCTCCTTTTTTAAGATACATGAGATATAATTGGAATTACCGGTGAAAATTTGGCTTCATTCAGAATACGTATGTTGGAAATTTTATTATACTCAAATTTTCGAACCTCGTTAGTTCTCCTAACTCTACCATATATGACTTTCCTACCTGATTTGTCTCTTGCTACATAATATGGTTCAATCATTATTTCAGTCAAACTATACAGGAATTTCAATTTGTTTCTACTTTTAATAGCCTTTAAGAAAATATCGGTTTTCATAATTTTTCCTTTATTAGTTTAACCATCTAACCACACCTTTTACCTTACCAATGATTGAGAAACTACTTTTCTCATTGATTTGAATGGGTTGATACTCCTCATTTTCAGGCAGTAATTTTACTGAGTTATTTTTCATTTCTAAACGTTTTACTGTTACTTCATCATCAAGCATTGCAACTATAATATCACCATTATTGCCCTTTTGATTTGGTACTACAATCACTACATCGCCTTCAAAAATTCCAGCGTTAATCATACTGTCTCCCCGAACTCTTAAAGCAAATGCATCTTCAGCTTTTTTAATGAAGGATGGATCTATTATTACTGATCCTTCAATATTTTCCATTGCAAGTATTGGAGAGCCTGCTGCAACTCTACCAACAATTGGTATCTTCACGAAGAATTCATTTATATCTCCATTTACATTCAAATTCATCTCGTCAACATTCCGTAATATTGCTATTCCTCTACTTGCATTACTTTCAATGCGGATATATCCTTTTTTCTCTAGTGCATCAAGATGTCTTTTTACACCAAAAGTAGATGAAATTTCAAAACTCTTTCCAATTTCCCTTAGAGTTGGAGGATACCCATTTTCTCTAAGAAAATCTTTTATAAAGATCAGAATATTATTTTGTCTTTCTGTTAATTCTTTTTTCATTTAAGTGCTCAATTGTTCACTACTAATATAGTGAACGAATGACCACTTGTCAAGAGAAAAATTTAGGGAAATGAATTTTTACTTCTTTTAGAATAGATAAGATAGTTCTGCAGGAGAGATCTTTTTCATTTTTCAAGTAATTTGAAAAGTTTACGTCCAATCAGATAATTATCATAAATACCGTTAAATAACTCTGAACCTGGCCCGAATGCAAAAACTCCAACCATTCCAGCTGTATGGTGAGTGCCTATAAATTCGATATTTAAACTATCCGCATTAAAGGAACCACCAGTAATCGTCATACCACCAACTACAACAAGTGTATTCCCATCATTTTCTGCAAATTCTATTGATGTTTTTACAGCGCTTGAAAAATCTTCGAGTTCAGAAAGAAGGTAGACATAATTTGTATCATGACCGGCCCAGTCAATCTGGGAACCTTCCACAAGCATAACGAATCCATTATTGTTTGTATTAAGATGCTCAATCGCAATTGAAGTTAAGTTTCCCAGAGTGTAATTTCTTTCTTCTGCCACAGGAAGACCTTCGAAACTTAACAATCCAATCAATTTATCATAAGGTGATGATTCAGCTAAATCATTAAAATTATAACAAATCTTATAATCTCTCGATTGCAATTCCTCAATTAAATCAATGCTGTCTTCTCTACTTCCCCCCTCTTCCAATGGAAGATAAAACTTTTTACCACCACCAATTGCAACCTTAAGATTGCTACGAATAATTTGTTTAGCAATATCAAAATAATTACGTCTACTCTTTTGATGGGCATAAAATGCAGCAGGAGTGGCCCCGGGAATATTATCTGTTACAACAAGTCCCGTTTCAAGACCTGATTTTTGGGCATACTCAAAAACGGTTAGTAAACTATTATATGATGTATCAACAGAAATGTAATGATTTTTGGTAGGATAACCAGTAGCGATGGCAGTTGCTGCAGCTCCCGAATCTGTTATAAGTTTATCGATTGACCGGGTGATTGATAAACCGACTGAAGTAAACTTTCTGAATGGGCTATCGCTGTGCATCAAAACATTTGCGGCAACGTAATTCAATCCCATTCCATCCCCAATTAAAATAATTATATTTTTAGGGTGATCGGTTCCCTGAATGTACGCAAGGGGAAAAAATATATGAAGGAAAAAGACAATCCTGAAAAACCAGCTCAACTCACTTCAACCTCATTTTTCTCCACTTTAAATATCCAATTATGCCTATCCTCTTCAATCCCATATTGAATTGAGGTAATCTCCTTGAAAAGTTTAAGTGCCAGTTCCCCGGCTTTTCCGTCGTTTATAACCATATTTTTATTATAATATGTCAGCCAGCCTACAGAAGTTATAACCGCTGCTGTTCCTGTACCAAAAACGCCCAATAAATCTCCAGAATCATATTTTTCAATTACTTCGTCAATTGATATATCCCGTTCCACAATGTTCATATCCCACTCTTGAAGTATTTGGATTACAGTTTTTCGAGTAATTCCTGGTAATATACTTCCGTTAAGTCGGGGAGTAACAATTTCATCTTTCATATTCACAAAGATGTTCATTGTACCCACTTCTTCAATGTTTTTCTGTTTTATACCATCCAGCCAAAGGACCTGAGTATATCCTTGTCTCATTGCAACTTCTGCAGCTAATAAACTTGCGGCATAATTAGCCGGTGTTTTGCATTCTCCCAATCCTTTTCGCACGGCTCTAACATAATCATCCTGAACAAGTATTTTTACGGGTTTGAACCCTTCCGGGTAATAAGCACCAACCGGTGAGAGAAGAATAATTAATTTATACGTTGAAGCTGGATTAACTCCCAAAAATGGATCACTGCCATAAATGAAAGGTCTTATATATAACGATTCACCTTCTTTGGTAGGAATCCAATCACGTTCAAGATTGACAAGTTCCTTTAACGCTCTGACCATAAAATTAACATCAATTTCAGGTATGCATATTCTACGAGCTGAATTGTTTAATCTCTTAAAATGCTCATCAGGTCTGAACAATACAACCTCATCATCTTTTGTCTTAAAAGCTTTTAATCCTTCAAAAATGCCCTGACCGTAGTGAATAAACATTGTTCCGGGATGCATGGCAATGTCTTCTAATGGTTTTATAATCGGGTTATGCCAGCCCTTATTTTGATTATAGTCCATCTCGAATATGTGATCGGTGAATATTTTTCCAAATCCAAGATTATCTGGTAATTCAATTTTATTTATTCTTTCTTTAGTATTCACAATAATTTGTTCCATATTTCTCGCCTATATTTTAATGTTATTTATTGCGTGTATTTGTACATATTAAGTATAATTTGAATATAAAACAATAGTTCTGAGCCAAATTATTTCTAGAATAATGTAATTTATTTTATGTGCTCTTTTAAGCTCTTTTTAAAAAATAAGCATCCAGAGAAAATAATCTAATATTAATATCATAGCAGCAGACATAACAAAAGAACGGATGGTTGCTTGTCCGACTCCTTCTGCTCCACCCGATGTATGAAATCCAATGTGACAACCCAACAAAGCTGTAACTCCACCAAAAACTACAGTTTTGAACAATCCTGCACTAAAATCTGAAAATATAAAGAACTTTTTCACTGAGACAAAGAATACTGCGAAAGATACACCAATAAAGTACTTTGACACTAAAAATGCTCCAAAGACGGAAATAGCATTCGCAAAGACAACTAATACCGGCATCATAAAAACAGATGCCACTACCCGTGGCATTGCCAGGAATCTGACCGGAGGAATAGCCATTATTTCAAGCGCATCAATTTGCTCTGTTACTTTCATTGTACCCAATTCCGCAGCAATGGATGCACCAACCCTGCCGGCAATTACAATTCCTGTAAGGACCGGTCCTAATTCCGTGATGATTGCTCTCGTAGTAGTACCACCTAAAATTGACATTGGAGCAATTCCTTTAAGCTGATAAGCAGCTTGCCAGGCAGTTACGGCCCCTGTAAAAATTGCTATGATAAGGACCAGCGGGAGAGATCCAACTCCAATGTGTTCCATTTGATATAACAACTGGCGTTTATTCTTAAATAAATACCGCATGTTCAAAACTACTCCACCCAAAAGAATTGATACTTGTCCAAGTTCTCGCAGGAACTTAATAACTCTAACACCAATGCTGTGGAATAACCTATTTATCATACTAATCTCAAGAAAATAATTTTCTATATTTTTCCTAAAAAATCCTATTTCTAAGATAATTATTTTACCTTTTGTTTGTGCATTAATATTCCAAATTCAAACTGAACAATATTCATCTTATGTGTTAAAAAAATTCAAGATTTCATAATGAGACATTATTATTTTTGTCCTATATTGCAAAAGTTCATAAGATCATCAATTTGGAAAACCAGATTTTTATTGACTTAGTAAAAGTTATTTTATAAACTCTTTATTCTCAACACGTTACAAAAACGGGAATTTTAAGTTAAATTTTCATTAAGAATTATATTTAAAAAAGCTCTTGATGTTTATTTTTAGCACCATAATTGTTAGAAACAGAATTGAAGGGACAATTCAAAACAAGGGCGAAACACGGAGGGTAAAGGTAGTCTGGTTTAACCAGCTGTCCTG
>JARRKK010000038.1:0-11569 GCA_037388105.1 Ignavibacteriaceae bacterium
GATTTAATATGTGTGGAATAGTTGGTTATGTAGGGTATAAAAATTGTGTACCTCTTTTAATCGATGGGTTAAAACGTCTCGAGTACCGCGGATACGATTCTGCAGGTATTGGGATTATTTCTAACGGAGAGTCGGGACTTTTTAAGAATAAATGTAAGGTATCTATGTTAGAAGATAAAATAAGTATCGTTAGTAAATGGATTTGGATAATTAAAAACCTGCGTTAGGTCAAATTCGTTATATACTGAAAACAAAGAACGTGATGACGTTGAATCGAAAAAATTACCTGAGGCATCTTTTGCTAAAATCTCAAGTGTATGATCTCCATCAGATAATTGAGGAAGCCAATTAATTTCTACTTTAGAATTAGGGTAAGGTGTATATTCGTAATGTAATTCCGGCTGGCTAAAGTACAAAGGTACACCATCATAAACTAATGTAAAATAACTCGTATCAAGTGGTAAAGGACTATTGTCTTCCAATGATATCATAACATCAGGTTTTGCAGAAACTATATCCCCGTCAATAATTCCAACACCATCAAATGTTACTTTAAAATCTGGTCTAATGGAATCTCTTGAAACATAAAAATCCTTTTCTGCAATGTTGTTAAATTCAAAATACTCCAATAATGGACTTTCTGATTTTACAATTACGGTATTTGTTGTTACAGGGCTTTCTCTTAGCAATCTGTCCGTTTCGATTCGTAATGTAAGATCTTGCGTTGAATCAGGTAATAATGATATTGTAGCTGAGCTAAAGCTGGTATCTGCATCATTCATAATATATGATACAGTTAAACTATCAGCAGTAGTGTAGCCTATGTTTTCAACAGATACATTTAAATCAATTGGAAATCCTTGTAGAACTGAATCTGGAGAAAATGTAAACGTATTTTGTAGCATACGTATCTCTGGTACATAAGTATAATTAATTTTAAGACTTTCAAATTTCATCGGTTCTGTTTGAGTACCTAATGAATCACCAAGAATAAATTCAACTTTAAGGAAACCGTAAGTTGAACTATTTATATTAGATAAGTTTGTAACCGGATCCAGATCAGTCATCAATACATCCCAGTTATTGGTCTCTCTATTCCTTCCATAGAGAGTTGACTGGTAGAAACCGGTAGAACCAGTTAAGTCAAAACTAAACTCCAGATCCTTCCAATCTCGTGAAGGACCAATTTCACCAGATGAAATGAATCCATCCGAATTTTTATATGTTCCAATGAATTGATGAAATGCAGGTGAATATGGAAGACCTAACGGAAGAAATGTTGAGAAATAAACAAAATCATGCTCCCAATCATAAGAAATGGTATAAAAATCCATGGGAGGTATAAAAGAATGCCATTCTTCCTCAAAGATACCGTCTGACAATCTATGCCGTCGCATTAATCCTTCATCCAAAGATTCGAACGTTATTAAATGATTGTTGACAACAATAAATCCTGAAAATCCAGGATCTGAACTTCCTGAAAAGATAATATCCTCACCAATTTTTTGCCAACCATTCGCCGGGTCAAATGTTCTCATTTTATATTTATTTCGTAAGGCACCATATCCAGCCGATAAATTATAAATGTATTTACCATCAGAAGTTAGATAAAATCCACCATTATCTAAAAGACCATCTAAGCTCGGTAACAAACTATCAGCAAGAAATATAGTAAGTGTATCTCCGGTAATTGGGTCAATTCTTAAAATTTGTTTAGCAAATCCCAGTGTAGCATATAGATAGCCATCGCTATGAGAGAATATTGTGTTGGTTATGAATAAATTCAAATTAGGTATCTTGCCATAACTTTTTCCTTTAACAGTTCCATTAAATCCCGTACCTACCTTATATATTGCGGTAGGAGCACCCTTAGTATAATAAGGTAAGTGTCCGTAATAAAAATATGTCCCATCAGTTGTAAAAGTTGTTAGACCATTAGCATCGGGGTATATATTTACCATAATAGAATCAAGATACTTATCATTACTTGGTCTGGGTGGTAATAAATCGATATTCATCACTAGTGACTTGGTCGAATCAGAATAATCGACTCCTTCATATTCAAGATACCGGAGTTCTTTTCTAATACTTAGATAACCGTTACCATTTTCATCGCCAACACTAAACATTCTCACAGAACTATAGTTGGTATCCGCTTCATCAAATATTACTGCCCGCCAAAAGTATTCAGAGTTATCAAGATTAGGTGAAGACCATGATACAATACCATCGGAAGGAGTAAGTACGGATGAAGTGATTTGACCAGGTGAATCGATGGAAATTGTTGTATCTAGTTCGATATAGTAAGAAAAATTCCTATTGAACAGTTCACCGATATCTACGATTAAAAAATCTACTTTACTATTCTTACTAAAATAACCATTCACGGGTTTTACAATATTGGGTTTACCAAAATCATACACGACAAAACTTGCTGATGCACTGTTATCCGTTTGGTCTAATTCAAATATTGGTTCTTTTATATTTGCCTGGATAATAAATTTATATAATCCTGAACTTTGTGGTATCCAATCAAAGGATACTATGGTATTTTCGCCAAAACTTCCAACCTTTTGTTCACCAATTAGTGATGAAGGGTTCACAAATTCATTGTAAAGACTAACTACAATAGAATCGCCAGGAAAACTTCTACCAAGGTTTCTTATATTAACTTCAACTTTGACTGTATCATTTACTAATGGGTCTACCGGATCGATAGTTATGTTTTGAGAATTAACAACAAAATCGGGATTCTTCGGTAACGCTAATTCTATAGCCGGATCACCTAATAAACTAAGTAGAGATATCTGCGTAGCATATAAACCTGAAGAAGGTGTCCTAATTTTTGAATTAAGAATAGTTTGCCCAATTGTGTAGACTTTTTTAGTGAATATTTCATCGAATATATAACTGTTAATTAATTTGCCAATTCCCCAATATGTTAGTCCTGAGCTGCCGAAAAAAGCAATACTTCCTTTTCCTGGAACTTTATTAAATTTCTCACCAAAAACATCCTGGTTATCAAAATGTGCAGTATAACAAGTAACACTTATAATAAAAGGAAGTTTGCCTCCATTTTGGAGTTCTAAAATATCATCATTTATAAAAACAAAGTCCCACTGTCCTCCACCTCCATGTCCATAATAATTTGCAAGAATAGCTCCTTCATCAAACTCTTCTCTAATTCTTGGCCCTTCTCCACGAAACTCCTGGTATTCCGGTCTGTTTGGATAATGAAATACTTTACTCGAACTAATACCAGCAGGTAAAACGTAATTTGTTTCAAGCGAAACACTAGCATCATTAAAACCAAATGTATTTTCGTCATCAGCATCAAGACCGGATGCCATAAAAAGTACATCCTGCACCCACTCCTTACCCGGATCATCCGGATAATCCATTATTTTTTGCAACAGAACTTGGCTTTCCTCAACCGTCTCGCAAGATATTCTCCCAATAATTAAATCAGGTATAACATCATCACCTGCAACAGTAACAAAACCGTTATCACTGGCTGATTGACCATATGTAAATGCATGGTATGGAATCGAGGGTATAAAATTCGGTCTACTATCAAATCCAATATGTCTGTAATCCCAACTCATATCTCCCATCAGTACAATATATGCAGGCGCCGGTGCTTGCCAATTATCAAAAGCATCCTTGACAAATTTTTGAAGTGCAAAAGGATCTACCAACCCATACGAATATTGGTCATAAATGTCTATTACATTTACAACCTTGATCCTTGGAGAAGTGTAACCAGGTAATTTGTTTGAACGATACTGTGCAAGTTGATTAGCGACTGATGTAAATTTGGGATGAGTAATAATTATATAATCTGCAGCGTTGGAAAGATTTGATAAATCGGATGAAATGTCTTGAATTATTGAGTCTGGAAAGAGTGCATAATTTTCAGTAATACAAAAATATTCAACCCGCCCCGTAGAAACAGTATCTTCAAAATAAACTGATAAATCTTGATCATTTGTAATAAAAGGATTATAAATTAATTCTCCAGTTTGCGGAATAAATATCTTCATATCATTTGCACGCCATTGCCATAAATAATATAAAAATCTTCCGCTTGTATCAGGAAGGCTAAAAAATGTATAATGATCATTTTCAATCTTATTCCAACGCCAGTAATCAAACTCGAACCAATTGACACGAATAATATCAGTGCCCTCCGGTTCACAAACAGCACCATCGCAGCCAACTTCAAATTTATTATTTGCTGTGTAGTAAAGTCTTATGCTGTCCGGTGAATCTGTATAGTACCCAAAATTAAAATCTTTTTCAATAACAGCATCATTCTGACCATTCCACTTAAATGTAGTAATTCTTTTAGCATTCAAACTGACGAAAGCACTATGGCCGTAGTTACAGGATGAAGTGGTCATTCCATGTACACCAACTCTTATGGTTGCTTGTGGTCGTTGTCCCGATCGATTTGCAAATGTATCAAGAGAACCAATATAATGAACAAATATATCTGAAGGAACAAAGTTCCTCGCTTCGGCAGGTTCCCAGTACCAGTAATCTCTTTCATCATTAGGTGCATAACCCAGTCTTTCATAAAGTAAATCTTTTTCCCAATGCTTTGTATTGTAGTTGTTGGTTAAAGCTCCTCCCAGAACACTAGGATATCCATTTGTCACCGAATAGAAATTAGTAGAATCTGCCTGATAAGTAAACCAATAAACGTTTTCATAGTTATAAATATTTTGTTTAGCATATTGGGTTGGTGCAGGAGGAAAGCCAACAAACCTTATATAATCACCCGCGTTAAAAACCTTATCCCCGCCATCGTTAACTTCAATCGGGATAGATACACCATTGTTATAAATTGCAAGATTATTAGTCGATATTCCAGATGAAATTGGAACCCCTTCTGATACCAGATATTCGAAATTTAATTTATATACCCCCTTTTCTTTGAGGTATATCTTAAAATAATTCTTTTGTGGATCATACCAATCAGAATTTCCGCTTAATGACGATTTACTCGATAGAGTTTGACCGATAAAATTCTTCGCAACACTATAATTTATAACGGTATTCTTAAGTGCTTCATCTGTCAAAACATCTGAAACAGAAATAACAGATTCCGTCGTTTGAGCGTTGAAATCAACGCGAACTGTGATTGTATTATTATGAATTAATTCGCGTGTAACAGGATTAAACTGAAATGGAGAAATTTTTAATGGTAGTATTCTTGAATATCTAAAAATATAGGGATCATTAAATTCAGCTTCTGATTTGGGATAAAATTCATTTTTTGAATAGATATCTTTGTTAATTTTCTCAACATCCTGTTTTTCAAATAATGGGTCGTTTTCCGGAAATGGTATAATAAACTGGTTTTTATTTACAGATTGTGTTTGATTTAATATGTTTATCGTAGGTTGGCAATTGAAAGGGATGCCAAGATGTACTAAATACTCAGGTATCCATGGATTTCCCGGAATACCATATGAATAATTTTTCCCCCGAATAATCTGGTATTGATTTCCATCAATTAATGTATCGATAATAAAATAGGAATTTTCGAAATCAAACTTTAAAATTATATGATCATCACTTGATTCATTAATTTTAAATTGTTGACTAAAAATGTTCGAATATGAAATAAATAAAAGAAACAGGAGGAGATAAAAAGACCGCAGCTTTAATTGCATTAATTTCCTCATTGTTAGAAAAATCGAATAAAACTTAGCATTATGAAGCAAGTGAGACAAGGGCAAAATAGACACACATAAACCATTATATTTTCAAGTTAATTATAGAGGTTCTACAGATTTTAAAAAACTATTATTATAGACACTTTAAACTTTTTTTGGATGTTAAGAATGTAGAACTAGTTAGTTAAGGTGAAACAAGTGCCATAAAAATAATTATAATTTGAATCTTGGACTTAACCTCACACCAGCTGCGTAATCAACAATAAGCATGGGATAAGAAATATTATATGATTTTTGCTTTTCAAAAGAATTGATTCAACCTGTTTTACCCTGATTGAATTTTGGAATAGTAACCATTGAGTGAGCTAATATCAGGAAAATGAGTTATAAGATTTTCGATTTTGAAAATGCTTGTTTAATAAACAGTTAAACTAAATATTGCCATTATTATTAATTACAACTTTAAAAGTAGATAATGCTATCTTAAGATCACTTTTTAAATTAGCTTTACTATAATATTGAACTTCCATATTCACTCTTTGTTCAGGTGATAGTCGCTGTCTTCCATTGACTTGAGAATATCCGGTAATTCCCGGCTTAAATTCAAATACTCTTCTTTGGTCATCCGTAAACGTTGATGTAATAGATGTAATCTCGGGTCTTGGACCGATCAAACTCATTTCACCTTTTAAAACATTTATTACTTGAGGAATTTCATCAATGCTGGTTCTTCTTAGTATTTTGCCAACGCGGGTTATTCTTTGATCATTTTCCTGAGTTATCTGTGGCCCTATTTTGGTGGCGTTATCCACCATACCCCTAAACTTTATCATCTTAAAAGGAACACCATTTAACCCTGTACGATCCTGAACAAAAAAAGCCGGACCTTTTGAATCCAGTTTAATTGCAATTATTGATATAAGCAGAATAGGAAAAGATAGTATCAGTAATAAAATACTGAAAATAATATCTGTAAGACGTTTAAAAAAACTTCCTTGTTTACCCATTGTTAAGAAGTTTCTACTTCTTAAAATTATTCAAAGTATCTATTAGTACATCAATAACTCTGTCAACATTTTCATCCGTCATGCCAGGATATATCGGTAACGACAACAACCGTGGAAATGCTGCTGAAGCAACCGGGAAATCAGAATCAGACAGATTAAATGTTTGACTGTAATACTGATGCTGATGAACGGGCATAAAATGAACTCCAACTCCCACGTTCTTTTCCCTTAATTCGTTTATTATCTGAGCTCTGTTTATTGTTAGCCTATCAAGATGAAGCCTGATCGGGAAAAGGTGCCAGGATGAATCTCTGTTGGGTTTTATTGTGTGAAGTTGAATTGTATCTAAATCTTTTAGTGCTTCCGTGTATTTCGCTGCAATTCTTTTCCTGGAATCCCACATCGTATCAACTTTTTTAAGCTGGGGTAATCCTAATGATGCCTGCAGATCGGTAAAATTATATTTATACCCTGGTGCGACCACTTCATAATACCAGGATCCTGATTCAGTGTATCTTTTCCATGCGTCTCTGTTAATACCATGAAGCCTCATTATTTTACATCTCTCTGTAATTTCTTCATCATCCGTGCAAATCATCCCTCCCTCACCTGTGGATAAAGTTTTAGTAGCATAGAAACTGAAACAGGTTACATCAGAAATAGTTCCTATTCTCTTTCCTTTATAATCAGCGGGAAGTGAGTGGGCTGCATCCTCAAGAACTCTGAGCCCATACTTTCTGGCAATTTCATGTATTTCATCAAGATCACAAGGCTGTCCGGCATAGTGAACGGGTATAATAACTTTTGTTTTGGGTGTTATAGCTTTTTCAATTGCTTCCAGTGATATATTAAGTGTATCTTCATCCACATCAACAATAACCGGTTTTGCTCCGAAATAGCAGACAATCTCTGCAGTTGCCGGAAATGTCATTGTTGGAACTATAACTTCATCTTCGGGTTTTACCCCGAATGCCTCAAGTGTAAGATGACCTGCAGCAGTCCAAGAGCTCACAGCAATCGAGTTTTTTGCGCCAATGTATTCGCTGAAATTGCTTTCAAACCGGATTGTCTTCGGTCCCATGCTTATCCAGCCAGAACGAACAGTATCTACAATCTCGTCTACTTCATCTTCTGAAATAAACGGCTTATGGAATAAGAGGAAATCGTTTTTCATTTACAGAAATTTTTATTAAAAATTAACTAATTGCCTTATAAATATGTAATTATTTTGATCTAATCAAGTAAAGATAATTTTATTGAACTGAAAATCCAATATTTAACTACTTCAAATTGACTCGATTATCTCATTATTGTTAAGATTTTACAATCCTGCAATAATTATACCTACAATTTTTGGGCCTTTGATTTTAGTAAACCAAAAAGAAATCCAAATCCATATGATAAATGTATTGTGGGGTAAATAAAAATTGAAAAAATAACGATCTTAGCATTAAGTTTTGACTTTAAGGAAAAATATAAATCTAATAATAAATAAACTATTAGTGGGACTAGGTAATAATTACTAAGAAAAATCAAAGGTGTAAAGAAAATATAAATTGTGAATAGGGAAGGAACCAGATGCCTAATTTTAGCTTCCGACCTGATTTTTTTAATTACTAAGGGTTTAAATAAACCATATTGAAAATATTGCTTGCTGAGCTTTGAAACAGAATCTCTGGGATAATAATATGATTTGATATCTGGATTTAAGTAGATTCTCTTACCCAGACTACGTGCCCTGTAATGAAATTCGTCATCCTGATTCCGTTTTAATTTTTCATCAAAGTAACCTATGTCATCGAATAATTTTCTTCGCCATGCACCAAGATAAACATGATCCGAGTCACCCCTATACGACTCTTGATGGATTTTGCTGTCTCCAACGCCAAATTGTGTACTTGTTGCAAAAGCTACCGCTTTTTGAAAATTTGATTTCCCTACGGCATTCATTCCACCTCCAACTATATCTGCTCCAGACGAGCTAAATGTTTCTATAATTTTTTCGAAATAATTTGGAGCATATTCGGTGTGTGCATCTAGTCGAATTATAGGATCACCGTTTGAGGATCTTATACCAATATTTAGAGCAAAAGGCACATATTTTTCAGGATTTTCTAGTAGATGAATATTTTCATTTCGTTCGGACCACTTTTTAACGATTTCTCTCGTGTTATCCTCTGAACCGCCATCTATGATAATAAATTCTTTTTCTTTCGGCATTGAATTAACAAAGAACTCCAATACTTTACCAATATAATTCTCTTCGTTGTATGTTGGACAGATAACCGTAATCATTTAGATTAATGAATTATTTTCAAAACCAATTAATTTTTTATAATAGTATATAGACCTGGATTTTTCGAACTCAATTATATAACCATTCTTATTGTAAAAATTAATTGCTTCTTTATTCTCCTTTCTTACAGATAGTCCATATACCGTTTGACCATCCTTAATAAGTTCCTGTTCCAAATGATTAATTAACTTTTTAGCTACACCTTTTCCTTTAACTTGATTATCAACAGCTAATAAATATAATCTGCATTTTACACTTGGTTGATTACCCAGACTAAATACCCTCCTAAAGATTTCATTTAATTTTTCTATTATAAATTTTGGATTCTTTAACAGAACCCAAATCAATTTCTTTATATTTTCTTTTATAAACTTATTAACTGCTAAATTATAATTGTATCCAGCAATTACATAACCTAGTAATCTGCTATTTGATTCATCAAAAAACACATAGTTATATTTATTTGAGGATAGTAATTTCTTGAAATATTTAGTAAGCAATTCTTCATTAAAAGCTGCGGAGAAATGATCTGATGAAAAAGAATTTTTATGTATATCTATGATATTTCCAATATCATTTTTATTGGCATTTCTAATCATCATTATTTTTACCATTTCTTACAACTGTATCGTACAAATTAATCATCTGTTCAACATTTTCAACCCAATTGTAATGTTTGCCTACTTTTACTCTTCCTGCTTTTCCTAACCTAACTCTTAATTCTTTATCACGAATTAAATTACCTATTGCTCGAGCTGCCAGTTGAGGATTCTTTGGGGGCACTATAATTCCGGTTTCATTATGATCGACAACCTCCGGCAATCCTCCTACATCAGAAACAACAACCGGTTTTTCACAAGCCGACGCTTCAATTACAGATACGCCAAAACTTTCAAAATCAGAGAGATACACTTCAATGTCCATCATATTATGATATTCAGATATTTTATTATGTGACACTTTACCTGTGAATACGGTATTGTTATCGACCATAAGTTTCTTCGCTAATTCTTTTAATCTATGTTCCATCGATCCTCCCCCAACAATTAACAGCTTCAATGACTGATCAGGGAAATTCTTTGTAAGTATGGAAAAAGTTTCTAATAGGTATTCTAACCCATATTTATGTTCAAGATGTTTAACTGTTCCAATTACAATATCAGTATTTTCAAATTGCAAACGAGTATTAGTCGGTTTGAATTCATTTATATCAATTCCAAATGGAATAACCATGAACTTTTTTTCTGTATAATTTTGTGCTTCTGTTAAAAGGTATATACTGGTTGCGGTCAAAGCATCAGAACTTTTAAGAGCAAATTTGATAATACTTTTATGTAGAAATGATATTTTGGGAAATATTGAAATATCGATCCCCCATATCGAATTAATAAACGGATGAAATTGGGCTAAAGCTCCTATGAGACCATAACTTGCTGCATAATGAGCATGCAAAATATCAGGTTGAAAAGATTTTATTATACGTTTTAGTGCAGGGAGTTTTGCTAGGTAAACAGATTTTAAAAAATTACCATTAAGTTTATTTTTTATAAACGAGGGTGTCTTTAGAGAATCAATTTTTATATCAGGATGATACGGAGAAGGATCGAACTCGGATAATCCAAACAGGAATAGATCAATTCCCTTAGCTTTTAAAGCATTAGCCCACTTAACAGTATGCGAATTTGAAGGATCGGAAAGAAGTAAAATCTTCATAATTGTTGTCAACTTAAATTAGAGTGTATAATAATAATTTAATGATCAACATTTAAATCATCTTTTGGTGTGCTGGGAGCAGGTTTGGAACCCCAATCAGAATATTTAACATTAATAAACATAAGTACGTTTAACAACAACCAGAATGGTAAATCACGGGTAATATACCCGTAACTCATAATTCCTGTGACTTCATAGAAAGCTCTAATAAAAATACCGAATCCAATTCCTGTCAGTGAAATAGATAACAAATATATATCATAATTGTAATGCTTTGTCATTTTTATTGCACGAAAACCAAAATAAAAATATAAAACAAAAAGACTTAGACTTGTAAGAATACCAAGTAGTCCATTTTCAGATATCATTAGCAGAAAAAAATTATGAGGATTTGCCTTTGTTCCGAACCAAACATCAGGTTGAAAATATTTATACGCTTCTGAGGGTAAGTATGTAAATATGAAATTTTGAAATTGATCCGGGCCTACTCCAAAAATTGGATAATCAGAAATAACATCTATTCCTGCTTCCCAAAAATACGTTCTCGTATCCAACCTTTCTACTCTCATAAAAATATCAACAAGTTCTTGTACTGAGGGAATTAAATACAAAATAAGAAACACTAGTCCCACCGAGAATAGTAATGTAAAATAAATCCTTTTGTTCAGTGTTAGTAAAATGAATGATGTGCTGATTAAAATTGCAAGCGCACTTGCCCGGGAATCTACTGCAAAAATTATAAAGAGATTTAATATCAGGAAAGCAGTTAGCCAAATTATTTTTATTTTGTCTTTAAAACTTTCTCTAAAATAAAAAGTAATTATAAACGATACAGTAATTATTAATATATGACCAACATAGTTTGGATT
>JARRKK010000039.1:0-22891 GCA_037388105.1 Ignavibacteriaceae bacterium
ATTGCAACGTAAGTTTCATTCTCTGTAAGAGTTACTGTAAAGTTTTTTAGTGTATCAGCAGCAGAGGTACTATTAGGTCCGGCAACACCAATATTAATAGGAGTGCCAGCTGGCGCATCAATGAATTCGGTAGCATCTCTGAAACCAAAATCATCTAATATCCTTGTACCGTTCAGATAAATATCTACCATAGCAGCAGCCGGATCAGCCGCATTGTGAATTACCTGTAGCCTTGCGTTCTGAGCGTATAAAAAGTTAACCCCTGTTAACAATAGAAATAAAATAACGATTTTTAAAGTTAATGGTTTCATTGTTTTTCTTTCCTTAGTTATTATTAGTTAATTGAGATAGCCATTTAATTTAGCATAACCGAATAACTCGTCTTGCAAAAGCTTACGTGCTCTATGAAGACGCGAACGGACAGTGCCTATTGGTATATCTACTAGTTCTGCAATTTCTTCATAGGTATAACCTTCCAGATCACAAAGAAGATAAACCTGCCTCATTTTTACAGGAAGCATGGCCAAAGCGGTAGTAAGCTCATCATCAAACAGATTATTGTAAAAATCCAAATCGAGGTTGTTATGTCTTGTCTGATTAGATTTAACATTTTCATAGAAATCTTCTATTTCGTTATAATCAACTTTTACCGGTTCTCTTTTTAATTTCCTATAATTGTTGATGAAAGTGTTTTTCAAGATCATAAACATCCATGCTTTGCTATTTGTAGCATTTTCAAATTGATGATAACTTCTATAAGCTTTGTAATACGTTTCTTGTACAAGATCTTGTGCGTCATCAGTATTCCTTGCCATCTTTAGAGCAAAATTGTACAGAGCATCTTCGTGAGGCATAGTTACATTTTCGAAATCCTGTTGCTTTTCTATTTCCAACTCGTTCAGGTTATTTCTTTCTGTTTTTAACATTGCACTGTCCGTTCTTAATTTAACTTATTTAATTATTCGGGGAGTAATACAGTGTCAATAACGTGTATTACACCATTCGAAGCCATTATATCCGCACCGATTATATTCGAATTATTTATCATTACACCGTCATCGGTAGTCTTTATTGTTATGTATTCCCCCTCTAAAGTCTCAGCTTTTTTAAGCTTAACAACTTCTTTGGATGTTACTTCACCCGATACGACGTGATAAAGAAGAACTTTCGTGAGAGCTTCTTTGTCCTTAAGAAGTGACTCGATAGTTCCTTCAGGAAGTTTAGCGAAAGCATCATCTGATGGTGCAAACACTGTAAACGGACCATCACCCTGTAATGCCTCAATAAGTCCGGCTTCAGTTAAAGCTGTAGCAAGCGTATTAAAATTTCCTGCCTCTACAGCAGTAGTTACTATGTCCTTTTTAGAACTTTTACTTTTGTGATGATCACCTGCGAATGAAAGAGAGGTGAAAATCAGAGAAAACATAAATGCTGAAATAATCAGCTTTTGGGAAAAGATTTTGTGTAACATTGTGTTACTCCTTTTGTTTTGTTAATGTTATTTATTTAGATTATTTAAGATGTCTATTAAATGTCTAAATAATGTCTATGTAATTATAATGATTTGTCTAGTGTTTGTCAAGCCTTTCCCTGATAATTTTAATGCGGAACTATATAAATTGTATTATTGTTCTATTTATTAAGGATTTCAAATAATATTTTTTGTAATAATGTTGATTGTTGTTAGACAAACTGCTAAATTCAGACAAAGTTATGGAAGAAATGTATAAATACCCGATTAAAGTGGTTAGCCAGATGACCGGCCTGAGTGTTTTCGTTATTCGTGCTTGGGAAAGAAGGTATAATGTTGTAACTCCATCAAGGACGGAAACAAACCGAAGACTATATTCTCAGGTAGATATTGAAAAATTGAGGCTTCTGAACGAAGCTGTTCAGAAAGGACATAATATTAGTGGTGTCGCCAAATTATCAATTGAAGATTTACATTCAGTGTTGGACAATGAAAAGACTGGCCCATTTGCATCAGAAGATTTATCACTTGATAATTTTTCGGATGTGACCACATTGGTGAATAAATCTATAGAAGCAATAAAAGCATACGATGCTAAGACCCTTGATACAGTATTATTAAAAGCTTCTTCAAAAATGAGCCAGCCTCAGCTGATTGAAAATCTGATAATTCCACTTGTTTACAAAGTAGGAGACTTTTGGCATGATGGAACAATCAGGGTTGCAAATGAGCATTTGGCCTCTGCAGTTATACGCTCTTTTTTAGTAAATCTAATTGAACAACATACTCCTTCAGAAAATGCACCTATAATTATTTCTGCTACTCCCCGCGGACAGGATCATGAATTGGGAGCTTTAATCGCCGGAGTTACTGCAGCAGCAGTTGGATGGAAGGTAATATATCTTGGCCCCAATCTTCCCGTTGAGGAAATAGCGGCGGTCACTGAAAACCTTGAAGCAAAAGTTGTAGCTCTTAGCATTGTTTATCCAAATGATGATCCCCAATTAAGAAAAGACTTTTTAAACTTAAACAAGATGCTTTCCAAAAGTATTTCGCTAATTGTTGGTGGAAGAGCTGCTGACGGATATTTGGATGTGCTCGATGAAATAGGTGCGGTTTTAGTGAAAAACACAAAACAGTTGCGAGCTGAGCTTGAGGCACTAAGAGGAAATAAGTACAACTGATAACAGCATTCCTCCTCAATATTCCCAAAGAAACAAAGCATAATTTAAATGAAGTTAGATCATATTAAATCAAAACAAATTTTACCAATGACGTTAGATAATGCCTGGAATTTCTTTTCAGATCCAAGGAACCTCTCTAAAATCACACCACCCTGGTTAAATCTTAAAATCACTTCAGATATTTCTGATAAAATGTATGCAGGGATGATAATTACATACAAAGTATATCCTTTTCTGGCCATTCCATCTAATTGGGTTACTGAAATAACACAGATGAAGGAACGGGAATTCTTTATTGATGAACAGCGATTCGGGCCTTATAAGTTTTGGCATCATCAACACCATTTTAAGGAGATTAATGAAGGAATAGAAATGACTGACATAGTTAATTATGCACTCCCACTTGATCCATTAAGCAGACCGCTAAATAGATTAATCGTCAGGAAAAAGATTGAAGAGATATTTGAGTTTAGGGAAGTAGTGCTTAAAAAATTGTTTCAGGATAAAGAACTTGTATGATTAAAATAAATTAAACCTGGCGCCGGGCAAGAATCTGTTTGGAATTATCCAGGACCCCCAGCGATAGAAAAGATTACATGAAAATAAACATAATATTTAATAATGAAACTATTGGCTTAGCCACCAATGCCTTTAGATTATTGGAAACCTCTCATCTTTGAATTCAAAAATTAAATTATTGAAAAAATAATTAGTATTATTTAGTAATACTGATAATTAATTAGTTTCATTATTATCCAAAATAAGGTTACGCTAGTTGAGTGAAGGAGTATTAATAGAATTAGCAAGCATTGTTGTATTGGGTATAGTTGCCCAGTGGCTTGCCTGGAGATTGAGATTTCCCTCCATATTATTTTTTCTTATCATTGGATTTCTTGCGGGTCCGGTAACAGGGTTTCTGCATCCTGATGAATTAATGGGCGAACTACTTCTTCCGATAGTTTCAATTTCCGTTGCATTAATTTTATTCGAAGGTGGGTTAACACTTAGATTGGGAGAGCTGCGGGATGTTGGCAGGGTTGTTATCGTTCTAATAATTATAGGTGCAATCATAACATGGATAATAGCCTCATTGGCAGCTCATTACGTCTTAAATCTTGATCTTCGAATTTCAATTCTTCTTGGTGCCATTCTTATTGTAACTGGTCCAACTGTAATCGGACCGCTTCTTAGTCACGTTCGTCCATTAAAAAGAGTTAGTACGATATTAAAGTGGGAAGGAATTCTAATTGATCCCGTAGGAGCAATACTGGCAGTGCTGGTATTTGAAGCGATAATCGCAGGAGAGATTTCAGCTGCAGGAAAATTGATTTTTTTAGGGATTGCGAAAACACTTGTAATAGGTGGTATAATTGGTTTTGGAATGGCAAAGCTGCTTGTTTTTCTTTTAAAAGAATTTTTAATTCCGGATATTCTTCAGGAATCGGTTGCATTTGTTATGGTTATTGCAGCATTTGTGCTATCCAACATATTTCAGTCTGAATCCGGCTTGCTTGCAGTTACGCTTATGGGATTATTTATGGATAATCAAAAGCACGTAAGTATTAAGCATATTATAGAGTTTAAAGAAAATCTCAGGGTTATTATCATATCGAGTATTTTTATTCTTTTGGCTGCGAGATTACAATTAAGTGATTTTGAAAATTTTGATCTTGCAATTTTTGCCTTTGTAGGAGTATTAATTTTTGTCGCAAGGCCAGTATCAGTATTTATATCAACCCTCGGTTCAAAACTTAACTGGCGCGAGCGAACATTTATTAGCTGGATGGCACCGAGAGGAATAGTAGCTGCAGCGGTGTCATCAGTTTTTGCTTTAAAACTTTCTCTAACAGGTATAGAGGGCTCGGAAATACTTGTTCCTGTTACTTTCTTTGTGATAGTAGTGACCGTAATGGTTTATGGTTTAACTGCTTCACCCATGGCAAAATTTCTTAAAGTTGCACAAGCAAAACCACAGGGAGTTTTAATTGTTGGTGCTCATCAATGGGCACGTTCAATTGCCAAGACACTCACAGAAATGGAAATAAATGTAATAATGGTTGATACAAACAGATCTAACATTTCTGCTGCCCGTCTTGAGGGATTTTCTGCATTTTTAGGGAGTATCCTTTCAGAAAATATTTCCAACGAACTCAATCTCGATGGAATAGGAAGGCTAATGGCCCTTACACCGAATGATGAGGCCAATTCACTAGCCGCTTTGCATATGGCGGATGCTTTTGAGAGAGGAGAGATGTATCAGTTAACACCATTAAGTGAAAAATCGGGTAAGGAAATGGAATACTCTCCAAAACATCTCCGGGCAAGATTTCTTTTTGGTGAGGGTATGAATTATTATCACCTGAATTCTTTGTTTCAGAGCGGTTGGATACTTAAGTCAACCCGAATAAGCGATGAGTTCAGTTTTGAAGAGATGAAAAAGTATTATGATCAACAAATTATTCCTTTCTTTTTAATTGATGAAAGTGGGAAACTCTTTATCTCAACTATGGAGAATCTCATTGAGCCTGGCCCTGGTGACACGGTCACTGCATTAGTATTAGAGAGAGTACAAAAAGAGCAATAATTTTTCTAATTTCTCAAGTAATTTAGATCTGAGAATTATTAGAAATATATTTTTCAATATCAAACTTCCTTTTGGCACCCTTCCGATTCATATATCTTATCTTTCCGAAGACAGGTCTTTCTTTCCAGGCTCTATCGTGTAATCCACCGATTGCCCACGCACAACCAACATAACCATTTGGATCCCTTCCATCGAGTTCATATTTATCGTTTAAGTAAATTGCAATCCTTAGGGCATCCTCAGGAGAATTACTCCACTCAAGAATCTTCTTTGCCCAGTACATTCTCATATCTCCGTGCATTTTGCCCGTTGTAACCAATTCTTTTTGTGCGGCATTCCGGAAACCTTTAAATGAATCATAATAAGGATTGTAAAAACAAAAATTATCAGATAATTCCCTTCTCACAATCAGCTCTTCTAGAAATGAATCTTTAGAAGGATGATTAACTATATTGTTTATAATCAAAGCAATTCTTTGAGCCGAAATCTGTCCAAAATGCAGAAAGGGGGAAAGGTTTGATAAAACATTTTGATTAGGATCATTTCTAAGTTCACTATATTTATGAAATTTTTTATCGATAAAAACCTTCAAAGTTTTGTGAGCAGCTTTCTCACCGGATTTTAGCCAGTTAACAGGCTTTACATTTTCATTTACAATTAAGGATTTATAAACCAGCTCCCAATTTGTAAAATCGGATGATACCTTCAAGTTATGTTTCATCTTTTTAAGCCGAGGAAACTCATCTAAAAAAAGGGGTAGGTTCTTATGAATCTTTGGACGGATAGTATATGCACCAAATTCCAGCTTGGGTGATGCATAAAAACAGGGCACAATATTATGCGCATCAACTTCATAAAATTGGATGTCTATCTTTTTAGCAATTTTTTGCTTCCAATTTCTTTTAATACTTAAAGGATCAAAATCAGAAACTAAATTACAGACGTCTAATTCATTTACAATTTTTAGAATCTCATCAACAGGAGTTCCCTGAAGAAGACGAAACGGGATATTAAGTTTCTTTAAATCCTTTTCAACATCCATCAATCCGTTTAACATAAAATCATATTGTCTGATGGTGGCATCCAAAAACTTAGGAACAAGTGAGAACACAACTTCCAATCCCCTGTTTTTCTCTAACGCTAGTTGTTGTGCGAATAACAAAGCCCAGTTATCCGATACCCTTTGATCGCGGCTCATCCAGTAAATTACAGGACCATTTCCTTCCATTGCTCTTTTTAATATTCGTATCCTATTTTCATTTATCATTTGTTTATACACGAAGATTTTTTATAATCAATATGAAACTATTTTACAAATTTAATTGTTGTATTATGTGTTCAAAGTACAATAACATAAGAAGTTAATGAAGAGTTCAATTTTAATTGCATTAATCACAATATTTTGTATAACATCTTTTGCACAAGAAAACAATTTAAATGTTTTCGGAAAGGTAATTGATAAAATAACGAAACAACCCTTGATTGGTGCAAACGTACTGGTTATAGATACTAATTACGGTGCATCAACAGATGTTAATGGAAGGTTTGAAATAAAAGGCCTACCACCCGGAGAGTATCAATTAAGAGCATCTATTATTGGTTATCGCAGCATTACCAAAACCGATGTAATGGTAATGAGCGGTTTTACCGCAGAAGTGATTTTTGAATTGGAAGAAGAAGCAGTAGAGTTGGAAGATGTTGTAGTAAAAAGTGATTATTTTGAAACGAGTCGCCTCGATGTTGTAAGCACAAGAGGATTTAATAACGAGGAAGTAAGAAGAAGCCCGGGTGGATTTGAAGATGTAATAAGGGCGCTCTCAGTATTGCCCGGTGTTGCTCAGGCGGATGCCGGACGGAACGATTTAATTGTTCGGGGCGGCGCACCTTCTGAAAATCTTTATCTCCTTGATGGATATAAGATTCAAAACATCAATCACTTTGGGTCACAAGTTGCTGCTGGAGGACCGCTAAGCTATATAAATCTTGATTTTGTTAGGGGCACCACATTTTCTACCGGTGGTTTTTCGGTAGTGAATGGGGATAAACTTTCATCGACACTTGATATAGATTTACGCAGCGGAAGACAGGATCGTTTAGGGGGAAAAGCGACAATATCCGCAACACAATTCGGATTAAATATTGAAGGCCCAATTACAAATAGTTCTCAATTTCTCTTTTCTGTAAGAAGAAGCTATCTTGATTTTATTTTTAAGGCAGCGGATTTTTCCTTTGTTCCTGAATATTGGGACATCTTAGGCAAAGCTGATTTTAAAATTGATGAAAGCAATTCACTTTCAATACTGTTAATTAGTGCAATTGATAATATAAATTACTTTAACGATACAGAAGACCAGCGCTATGATAACTCAAGAATTATAGGCAGTGAGCAATTACAGTATCTTGCAGGAATAAAATTCAGACATTTAATAAACAATGGGTTTATTGATTTATCATTTAGCAGAAACTATGTTGATTTTGATACACAGCAAAGAGATTCACTTTTAGTTCCACTTTTTATTAATAAATCAAAAGAGATTGAGAATACTTTTAATGCTGAGCTGACCTACAAGCTTTCCAAAGAAACAGATATTACTTTGGGTGGAGATGCAAAAATTATTGATTTTGATGCTAATATTTTTGTGCCATCCTATACAACAACATTTGGTGATTCACTTTCTAGAACAGTAATTGATACAAGTTCAAGCTTCATTAAGAGCGCAACATATTTAAATTTTAACTCGGTATTATTTGATAAACTTATTACTAATCTGGGTGTGAGAGGTGATTACTTTAATACACTTGAGGATAAATTGTATTTTAGTCCGCGTCTTTCCATATCATATTTACTTACAGATATAACAAGAATAAATTTTAGCACTGGCATTTATTATCAATCTCCTGCTTACCTCTGGATTATAGGTGATGAAAATAATACCAGGTTAAAAAATATGCGTGTAAATCAATTCATTCTAGGGATAAATCATTATGTTGATGCCGACGCACTTTTGACAGCAGAAGCTTTTTATAAAGCTTATGCTGATTATCCAACTAGTTTGATTAGAACATATCTTATAATGGCAAACACAGGTGCAGGCTTTGGTGATGAAAATTATGAATCATTTGGATTGGAACCTTTAATTGCAGAAGGGGTTGGAAGAACAAGAGGTGTTGAAGTTTCCCTTCAGAAAAAATTATCTGACACGCCATATTATGGAATAGCGAGCTTGACGTATAGTGTGGCAGATTACACACCTCTCGATGATGTTGAGAGAATTGGTTCATATGATCAAACATGGATTGTTAGCATAAGTGGCGGTTATAAATTTAATGCTGAATGGGAGATAAATGCAAAATTTAGATACTCAACTGGCCAGTCTTATACTCCTTATAATTCTGACGGAACTCAGGAAGTTAGCGAAATCAACTCTTTGCGTTTCCCTGCAAATCATAGCTTCGATTTAAGAGTTGATAAATTATGGTTCTTCAGTGATTGGAGCTTGATAACTTTCATTGATATTCAAAACGTATATGGTCGTAAGAACATAACCGGTGTGAGATGGGACCCCAAAACTCAAAGCCCAGAATTTAACGAATCAATAGGAATCCTTCCTTCAATTGGTATTAGTGCTGTATTTTAATTGTAGAAAGAACATTTTGAAAAATAAGGAACAAAATTATTAGAATCTTTATGATTGCATTAACGGCAACATCGCTTTTTAATTTATCTTCTACTAGAGATTTAGCAAACATAAGTGAGATTAACGTAAAAGATATAGATCTAAACGAGATAAAATTGTCCGACTATAAGGGAAAAGTATTGCTCATAGTAAATGTGGCTAGTAAATGTGGATTTACCTCGCAATATGTAGGCTTACAAAAAATTTATGAAAAGTATAAAGACCAAGGATTTGTAGTGCTTGGATTTCCATGCAATGATTTTGGGAGACAGGAGCCCGGCACGAATGAAGAGATAAGAACATTCTGTTCATTAATTTATCAAGTTACATTTCCAATGTTTGATAAAATTCATGTCAAGGGAAATGATAAAGCCCCTCTTTTCGATTTGCTAACAAATAATCCTGTAACCGGAAAATCTTCTATTAAATGGAATTTTGAAAAATTTATTATTGACAAAGAGGGCAACGTTGTTGACCGCTTCAGGAGCGCAACAAAACCGGATAATAAGAAAATAACTTTATTGATTGAACAAGAATTGAGTAAATAAATTGATATCAATTGTATTTTTACAAGTAATGAGTTTAATAATGAATGGCGAAACAGTAATTTTCAATTTCGATTCCCCGGAAACTTCAGGTGATTGGACAACAGTAAATGATGTTGTTATGGGAGGATTATCCCATAGCAAATTTGAGATAAATGCAGATTGTATAGCAACATTTTCTGGAACTCTCGCACCAGATAATAATGGTGGCTTTGCTTCCGCCAGGGCTTCAGTAAAGAATGAAATGAAAAATTTTGAAGGAGCACATATTCGAGTAAAGGGTGACGGAAACATTTATAGTTTAAGATTTAGAACTGATTTTGATTTTGATGGAATTTCCTATCAGGCAAAGTTCAAAACTGAGGCTGGTGAATGGAAAGAATACAAAATACCATTGAATGACTTTAAACCAACTTTCAGGGGGAGGTCTCTTTCAAATAAACCGAAACTTGAATCAAAAAACATAAAACAAATTGGGATACTTATTGCCGATAAACAATTTGGGAAGTTTGAGCTAAATATCGATTGGGTAAAGCTCTATTAACAATTTTTATCCTCACCGGAACTTTAAACTTATTTTACTTGTTGTTATCATAAAAAAGGAAAACCGTATGAATCATCCGGGAAATGGTAATGCGCAAAGTATAAACTGTGAGGATATTGTTGATTATCATTTGCTTACATCGTTAAACACGCCGCTGCGTAGTGATGCGTTCAAGTTAGACGACGAATTGAAAATTGAACTGATTGAAAAGAACTTCAAGGATATAATGCAGATATTAGGTCTGGATTTGAGCGACGAAAGTCTGAAAGAAACACCAAAGCGTGTTGCTAAAATGTATGTAAAGGAAATTTTTAGCGGATTAAATCCTGAAAATAAACCACAACCTACACTTTTTGAAAACAAGTTTAAATTCAATGAAATGCTTATTGAAAAAGACATTACAATTTATTCTTACTGTGAGCATCATTTTGTTCCAATAATCGGAAAAGCACATATTGCTTATTTTCCAAAGAATCATGTAATTGGTTTATCAAAATTAAACAGGTTTGCACAATATTTTGCTAGACGTCCCCAGGTTCAGGAAAGATTAACTATACAAATTGCAAATGAGTTAAAAGAAACTTTGCAAACAGATGATGTTGCAGTTCTTATTGATGCTGATCATTTGTGTGTTGCTTCAAGAGGTGTGAATGATGTAAACAGTTCTACAATAACATCAAGCTACCATGGTAAATTTCTGAATGATAATATCAGAAAAGAATTTATTAGTCACATTAGAAATGTTTAGAAATATAAAATGATACTAGTAACAGGGGCAACAGGTTACGTCGGTGGGAGATTAGTCCCGCGATTATGGCAAAAGGGATACAAGATTAGATGTCTCGTGCGTGATGCATCAAGATTAAAAGGTAGATGGGAAGGGGTTGAAATAGTGCAGGGGAATGTATTAGAACCGGAATCTCTTAACGATAAGTTTATTGGCATTGAGACAGCTTATTATTTAATTCATTCAATGGGAGGGGATGGGGAGTTTTCCAGAACAGATATAGTTGCTGCAGAAAATTTTGCCTTTGCCGCTGAAAAACAAGGTGTGAAAAGAATCATTTATCTTGGTGGTTTGGGATCGCCGGAAGAAACCCTTTCAAAACATTTATCAAGTAGATTAAAAACCGGGGATACATTAAGAAAATTTGATGTTCCTGTTACAGAGTTTAGAGCAGGTGTAATTGTAGGTTCCGGTAGTCTTTCTTTTGAAATGATAAGGTATCTTACCGAACGTCTCATTGTTATGATAACACCCAAATGGGTTAACACTCGGACACAACCAATAGCTATAAGAGATGTTTTACGTTATTTAATAGACGCACTCAAAGTTGAAAATACGAGGGGTGAAATAATTGAGATTGGTGGAGAAGATATCCTTACATATAAAGATTTGATGAGAATTTATGCAGATATAAGAGGTCTAAAAAGATATTTTATCAAAGTTCCCGTGCTCACTCCCAAACTATCTTCACATTGGATTGGATTAGTCACACCGCTCCCATCAAGAATTGCAAAACCTTTAGTCGACGGATTAAAGAACGAATTGATCTGTAAAAGTAATAAAGCCAGAGAATTGTTTAACTTTAAAACAATTTCATACAACGAAGCTGTTAAACTGGCTTTACAACAAAATAAGACAGGAAAAACAGAAACAATTTGGTTCAGTTCATATTCATCGGGAACAAAAAATAAAATAACACCGGTTCATTCAGGAGATCCTCTTGATTTTTGGCGCGTTGAAGCAATTGAAAATAATAGATTACTTCGTCTTCGTGCTGAGATGATACTTCCAGGGGAGGCCTGGCTTCAATTTAATGTTGAAAATACTAATGGAAATAACTCTATTTTGACTCAAACAGCTTTTTTCGAACCAAGGGGTTTATGGGGTTTATTATATTGGTATTTAGTCTATCCTTTGCACGGGTTAATTTTTGGTGGGATGCTTAAATCGCTTAAAAAACGTGCGGAGAGAATCTAATTGAACTTATAGATCATAGAGAACCTGTTTATGAAAATGTCAATTCATTTTATCAGCATGAACTTGTTCCAAAGAAAATGGTGGATTTTTCCCCTTTGTTTTTATAGTGTTTGTTGTAAACTCAACTTGTTGACCTGGGGCCATATCAAAGATCATTGCACTTGTATTCTGTCCGGCTATTTTGTATTTGATAATAACATTTTTTAATGATTTACCAGTTGTATTTTGAGCAGTTCCATGAACCGTTGCTATATAAAGAGGTCCAGACACCTGAGGAGCATTTATATCATAATTACTTCTTTGCGAAACCTGAATATTACCTGTAACTTTTACAATATCATCCGGATTAATATATTGAGTATATCCGAAATAACCTCCTACCCCAAGAATGAGAATTATTATTACAGCTTTCATCCGAAAATTTCCGATTTTTGAATAAAATAATGCCTATTTGAACAAAAACCGTTCCTCTTAATTATCGAATTTTAGGATAATTAGTGAAATGCAGAGATTTTGAAGTTATTTGTTGAGTATTGTAATAAACAAATAAATTGAAATGTGATTGGATTCAAGACACCGTGATTAAACTAGTAAGTGTTCAAATAATTCTGCACTACCTTGTAACAGTAAGTTCCGCCATTAAATTTTCAAACTGTTTAAAATCTAATGATTGTTCACCATCACTTAATGCTTTAATTGGTTCCGGATGGAATTCTACCATTATTCCGTGCGCTCCAACTGCTTTAGCTGCTTTTGCTAATGGGGTAACTTTATCTCTTTGTCCAATTGCATGAGATGGATCAACAACTATTGGCAAGTGAGTTCTTTCTTTCAGGATGGGAATCGCACTTAGATCAAGTGTGTTACGGGTTGCGGTTTCAAAAGTTCGTATACCTCTTTCACATAAAAATACCTGTCGGTTTCCCCGGGCAAGAATATACTCGGCCGCATTTAATAATTCATCCAGTGAAGACATCATCCCCCGTTTTAACATTACCGGTCGATAAGATTTTCCAACTTCTGAAAGCAGAGCAAAATTCTGCATATTTCTCGCTCCCACCTGAAGTATATCAGAATGCTCAGCAACTTTTTTTACCTGATCAATTGTTAATACCTCTGTAATAATCGGTAGTTCATAACTAGTACCCGCATCCTTTAAGAATTGTAATGCTTCATAACCCAACCCCTGGAAACTATACGGAGAGGTACGCGGTTTGAAACACCCACCTCTTAATATGTGCACTGCATTTTCTTTTGCTTCCCTTGCACAACTCATAATTTGTTCTTTTGATTCTACTGAACAAGGACCAGCAATAACAATAAAATTATCTCCGCCAATTAATACGTTTCCAACCTTCACAATTGTATCATCTGCCTTATACTCTCTGCTTGCAAGTTTATAGCTAATTTTGTTTTTAGAAGTGCCAACTCCCGCAGATTTATTTATAACTATTTTACTTTTCTCCATCTCCTCATTAGGGATCGTTTCTTCATTTCTTAATTCATCTTCACTTTTAATTGGTAACTCAACCCTTGTTTTTTCAGTTTGCTTTGCCGGGTAGCATCCAAGTACCCTAATGAAGCGTACATGTTTTCCTAATTCATCTAATAAGTTTTTAACACTATCATCAGTGATGTTACCCAGGAAATCAAGATAGAACATTTCTTCCCAGGGATTCCCAATTATTGGCCTCGACTGAAGCTTGGTCATGTTAATATTAAAATCTCTGAATATTGACAAGGCTTCTACCAGGGCTCCCGGTTGTTGAGACGTTGCCATAATTACTGATGTTTTGGCAGGAATTCTCTCATCAATTAATATGGGCAGCATTGAGCAGACTAAAAATCTTGTATAGTTTCCCGGCTGGTTTGCAATATCTTCTCGCAATATTACAACATCGTATAGTTTTGCAGCTTCTTCACTTGCTATTGCTGCAAAAAATGGATTGTTTTCCTCTTTAATTTTTTTGGCTGAGCGTGCTGTATCAATAAAATACTCAACAGAATCACTTTTAAATCCTGACAAGAATTTACTGCATTGTCTGGCTGCCTGAATATGCGTATAAATTTTTTGAATCTTATTAAGAGGAATTTCTTCAAGACCAACGAGGCAATGTTTTACATGAAGTATCTCTTCGCCAACAATTGATAAATTTGATCCGATAATTGCATCGTATACATCATTAATACTTCCTGATGTAGTGTTTTCAACTGGAAGCATTGCAAACTCAGATTCACCGTTTTCAACTGATTTAACTGCATCATCAAAGGTTTCTTTATAACTAAACGCTATCTGATCGTTTGAATCACCGAAAAACTTATTAGTGGCGAGAAAACTGTACGATCCTTCAATACCTTGTACTGCAACAATCTTTCTCAATGACCCTGATCCGGTATTATCTCCATCAAGTACAACTTTATTTTGAAGTTTTATGGAGTCGTCAATTATCTCATGGAAAACCTTTGAAACAAAATAAGAGTCTAATCCGGATTTTTTGCCTTCCTTAATTAGTTTGGCAAGCAATTCTTTCTCACGCGATTTATCACGGATGGAACTTTTGTTTTCATTTTTAACATCAATTATCTCTTTGCTTAGCTTTCTTCTTTCTGCCAGCAATTTTATAATCTCACTATCGATATTATTTAGTTTTTTTCGTTGTTCTTCCATTTCTTTACGACACATAAAGTTTTGAATAGAGAAATAGGAATATGCGGTACTTTAGCCCTTAAATCAAGGGGAAATTGACATTTCAAGCAATTATTTTTGGAAGGTATTAATTACTGGACTATAATTACCTCATCCATTGTTATCCATTTATCGGGATCAATAACAGGGTTAACTCCATCAGGAATTATGAGCTCTCCCTGTCCTTCATTCATAGAAACAGTGATAATCTTTTCCCCCAGTTTAACTTCTACCGGAAGATAAAAGGAGATATTATTTTCTGTTATCCAAGTCAGATATAATATGCCTTCTTTTAATTCAGCATTTAAAATGGGTAATGATGCCTGTCTGAAATAGACTTCCCAATACCAATTAAGTTTTTTACCCGAGACATCTTCTGCAATTTGAAGGAATTCATCAGTTGTTGCAAAGCGGCACTGTGCACCGGTTTTTATATTCTCCATTTTAGGATCGGGATATGCCCACCTTCGCATAATTTTTAGAAATGTTTCTTTTCCAAGATAATATCGTAAAGTATGCAGGATCGATGTACCTTTGGCATACATATCGTACGAATATGCTTCCCCGCCCGTCATTTCCTTTCTCGGCGCAATTGGCTGTTCGTTTTTCCACATCCTCCATCTTGAAAGGAAATCATGGTAAGCTTCTATTCCCGATATTTCTTCCAGGTATAAAGCTTGCATATAACCACAAGTGGCTTCGTGAATCCAGAAATCACTCCAGTCTTTAGCTGTTAACATATTCCCCCACCATTCATGTCCGAGCTCATGATGATGCAGCCAATCGAACCCGAATGGCTCTTCCTTGTAGCCGAATCCATTGGCTATCACTGTTTGGTGCTCCATCCCAAGATAGGATGTTTCTGCAACACCATACTTATCAATGCGGAAGGGATAAGGTCCAAGCAATTCTTCGTAAAATCTTAGGTGATCCAGATACTGTGGACAGTGTGCTCTTGCTTTTTCCATACTTTCTGGCAGCACCCATATTGTAACCGGAATAACTTCTCCTGTTATACTTGCGTAAGAATATTGAATAGTATCATACGGAGCAATGTTTACTGATATTCCATAATTATTTATTGGAGTTGATACAAACCACTCAAACGTTTTTGTCCCATCTTTATTATCAATAATATCTCTTAACTGGCCATTTGATGCGCAGAATAAATTTTTAGGAATTGTGAAATTTAGAGATGCCGAATCAGGTTCATCTGATGGATGATCTTTGCAAGGCCACCAAATATCTGCACCACCTCCCTGGCAGGTTACACCAATCCAGTCATCGCCGGATTTAGTTTTCTTCCAGCTAAAACCATCATCCCAGGGCGGTCGTTCTGCAACTCTTGGTTTACCATTATAATGTATTTCAACTGAAAGCAGGTCTCCGATGTTAATCTCAATAGGCACATCAATTTTAATTTTTCCTTCTTCGTGCTTGAATGTCAATTCTTTGTAATCTTCAAACGATTTCCAGACTATTTTTGTTATTCTGTAACGGTCATCCAGATCAAGTATTAATTCTTTGATGTTATCAATTACATTGACAGTAACACCAACCCGGCCATCAATAGTTTGAAGCTCAGGATAGATCTTAAGATTAATATTGTAATATTTTACATCGTACGCTGCCTGCTCAGGAGATAAAGGTCCACCTGTATCTTGTGAACCCAATTGAGAAAATATTAGATTTGACTGAAATAATATAAATATGGATATCAGTACAAGTAAATTCATAGAAAAATTGTTTTTGTTAATTTAGGAAGACTCTCAAGCTGGCTCAAATAAAGCGCACACCGCACCGGCTGGATCTTCAATTACAGAATATCTTCCATAATTACCCATATTTTTTGGTTCCAATAAAACTTTGCCACCATTAAGTTTACAGTCCTCCGAGCTTTTATCAACATCTTTAACAGTAATATATAACAGCCATTGAGCTGGAAGGTCTGCATTAGTACCGCTGGCGTGACAGACTCCGGTAACCGTTTTACCACTTTCTGGTGCGTTCATATTATAATCTTCGTATTTTCCGTTTTCCATTGGCACACCTTGATATTTCCAGCCTATTACCTTGCTGTAGAAATCTCTTACTTCTTCTGCGTTTGGAACTGTAAGATCGAACCAGCTAACTGAGCCAATTTCGGGTTTTTCTTGTTTAGCCATAGTAATCCTCGATTTAATCCTAGTTTTATTTGATAAAAATTTTGAATTGGAATATGGTAAATAATTACTATAAATGTTATAAATAATCAATAATTTAGTAGAACAAAAGTTAATGGGATAGTTCAAAAATATGTCAAACTATTGAATGATAAATGTTCGAAATATCATTTGAAATAAAGCTTGACATCTACCTATCAAATAGTGAAATTAGCACTCCATTTTTTGTGAGTGCAAGTTAAGCGGGATCATAATAAACACACAAATTTTTTTACAATTTACTTGGAGGCTAAAGTGAAAAAACTATCTTTAATTTGCATCGTTGTACTTGTTTCTATTTCACAAATCTATGCACAAAGTGAAACGGAATTAATGGCAATGTTCAATGAAAACAACAAGGAGTTTGCCCAATTGATGATTGATAATGACCTTGAAGGAATGCTTGAATATTATGCTGAGAATTCTATTTCATTGCCGAGCTATCAACCAATGTTGCGCGGTCTTGATGCGATGAGGGAATCGCATAAGAAACAACATCAATCAGGAATGAAGGTAACTGCATTTGAATTGACTGCAACAGATGTAATTGCTGATGGCAATCTGGCTATTGAGATTGGTACATACACCATTTCGATGATTATGCCTGAAATGGGAACAATGGATGATCAGGGGAAATATATAAACGTATGGGAAAATCAGGGCGGTGATTGGAAATTAAGAGCTGATATGTGGAATACAGACTTGAATCCAATGATGATGGGTGAAGATCACGGTGAAAAAGAAATGTAATGTGAAGCCCTTTATAAATAAATTTGGTGAAAAATTGAATACTTATACATGCCCGCACTTTACGGGCATGTATATAAATTATCTACTAACTATTGCTCATCAGTCTTAATAACTTCAAGTCCTAAAGATCGTAAGAAGGCATCCTGATTAGGGCTCCTATCTAAAAATTCCACAACCATTTCCAATTCGTCTCTTGAGCCGCCGCTTGCAAGAATGATATCGCGGTATTTAACACCGGTTGTTTGATCCATTACACCGTTCAGTTCAAAAACTGAAAACATATCCTGGGCATAAACATTAGACCATAAATATCCATAATATCCGGCAGCATACCCCATTAAATGTCCGAATGACGCCTGCATATGAGTACCCTCAACAAATGGATAGAGTGTAATTTCATTCTGCAAATTCTTTAATACTTCTGTTGTTGGCTCAACACCTGTCGGGTCATAATTATCGTGTAATGTAAAATCAATCATTCCATAATATATTTGCTGTAAAGTAGCCAATCCAGAACCAACATTTTTTGTGGCAAGCATTTTTTCATAAAGATCATATGGCAAAACCTCTCCGGTTTTATAATGCTTTGCAAATAATTTTAGTGCTTCATAATTCCAGGTCCAGTTTTCGAATATTTGTGATGGAGCTTCAACAAAGTCTCTGGAAACAGATGTGCCTGAATGTGAAGACAATTTGGTTTGTGTTAAGACATTATGTAATACGTGTCCGAACTCATGAAAAAATGTTTCAACTTCACTATGTGAAAGTAATGACGGCATATCCTCAGTTGGTGTTGGAAAGTTGCAGACCAGCGTAGCGACAGGTTTCTGATAACCATTATCTGTTTCTTTCCCGGCTATCATTGGAAAACAAGCAGCATGGGAATATTTATTCGCACGAGGATATAAATCCATATAGAAGTAAGAAATCACCTCGCCGTTTTGTTTAACTTCATAAAGCCTTACGTTCTCCTGCCAGGTGGAAGGATTGCCAACTTCTTCAAATTCTACTTCAAAAAGATGTTGAGCAATTTGGAATAAACCATTTATTACATTATCAGTTGCGAAATATTCCTTTACCAGGTTTTGATCAAGATCGTATTTTTCCTTTAATAAAATATTGTTGTAAAAAGCTGATTCCCAGGCCTGAATGACATCAACACTATCATCATTTAACATAGAACGTTTTATATCTAAAAGTTCATCATAATCTAGTACAGCCTTTTCTTTAACTTTATCAACCAAATCATTTTCAAATTCCCACACAATTTCAGGTGATTTTGCCATCCGGTCTTCTACTCTGTATTCAGCGAAAGTTTTATAACCAAGCAGCTCTGCCATTTGTTTTCTGAGAACCAGTACTTTATTCAGAATTTCCAGGTTATCTTCAGCAGCTCTGTTTCTGAACATTGTATATAGTTTTTTTCTGGATGCATCAGATTTAGAGTATTTCATAAATGGTAGGTAAGATGGATAGGAAAGATCGATTTTATATTTACCTTCATCCATTTTATGATTTTTTATATAATCCTCCTGCAAGCCTTCCATATCTGCTTCTTCTACTATTAGATAGTCGTCAACGCTAGCAATGTTTTTCTGAAATAATAAACTGAGATCGGATATTTTATTGTTTATTATTTCTAGTTCTTCCCTTCCTTCTTTCGAAAGAGCAAATCCATTTCTCTCAAAATCTTCTACAGTTTCCTTTACGAATTTTGCTCGATATCCTGTTAGTTCCTTTGCTTCATCCGATTCAGAATAGTCTTTTACTGCACGATAGAGGTTTTCATCAAGCTGAATCTCATTAAAAAACTTCGCAAACTGCGAACGACTTTGCAGTGCCTGTTCCCGGATCGCATCATCTGGATGTACACTTCCCATTAAATAAACACATCCATAAACATTACTTGCCTCATTGTAAATGTTATCCAGTTCAAGCATTGTGTTATCAAATGTTCTATCATCTTTTGGAATAGTATAGAGCTTATCTAAAGATTTCCGGGCTGTACTAATGGAATTATCAGTTGCTTCCTTTATATAATCTACCGATAAATCAGAAAAGAGGATTGTTTTGTTAAACTCAAAATAAAGCGGATTTGATCCTGATTTATCTTCAACTTTATGGTTATCAATTGCCAAAGTCGCTGAGCAAACAAATGCAAAAACAATAAACATCAGTCTTAATGAGTATAGCATAATTCTTCTCCGGTTTTATAATAAATAAACAAAAATTTACAAATATTCAGATTTAATTCTGAAGTAAAAATGATGGGCGGTATCATATTTTTACGCTGCATTTCTATTCCCTGTATTATCCGAATCAATCTTATCCATATACACTAGTTGTGTAGGATATGCAAACTCAATCCCTTCCTTTTCAAACTTGTTAAATATTTCAATATTTATAGCTTGTTGAATATCCATATATGTTGCGTAATCTGAGCTGAGCACATAATAAACGAATTCAAAGTTCAGAGAAAAATCACCATATACTTTAAAATGTCCTCTGTCGAATTCAGTATCCGGGGTTGCAACAATAATCTGCTTAACTAATTCAGGTATAATTTTAAGCTTTTCCGCAGATGTTTGATAAATTACACCTAACTGAAATACAACTCGTCTTCGTTGCAATTTTTTATAATTGTGAACTCTGGAGCTTGTAAGATCAGTATTAGACATGACAAGCTGCTCGCCACTCAATGCACGAATTCTTGTTGTTTTAATTCCGATGTGTTCCACTGTACCAGTCTTATCGTCTACAATAATAAAGTCTCCAAGTTCAAATGGTCTGTCAAAAAATATAACAAAGTAGCTAAACAAATCACCAAGAATTGCTTGCGCTGCAATTGCAACAGCGATACCACCAATGCCTAAGCCTGCAACAATTGCCGATATATCTAAGCCGAGATTATCGAGCAGAAAAACCAAACCAATTCCCCAAATAACAATCCTGGCCAGGGCACTTATGCTTTTTAGTTGTTTTGCTTTCTTATCCTCTTCCTGCTTAGAGGTATAAGAGACTATTGAAAAATCAAGTGTAGAAGTTATGAGTCTTATGGCGAAGAAGGTTAACACAAAAATAGAGAGCACATAAATAATACTATCAACAGTACCTGAAAGTGATAGAGTTTCAATTGCAAAATAGAAAGCGCCATAATACAAAATTGGGACAATTGATTTTTGAATTCCTACAATTATAAAATCATCAAAATCGGTTTTTGTTCTTTCTGCCCATTTTTTCAATCTTTTTAATATGATAGCTCGGAATATTTTAACAACGACTATACATAAAACAAAGATTCCTAAAGCTTTTGCATATGCAAGGACAGTATTACCAAAGAAAATTTGGTTTAAAATGTCTTCCATTTTATCACCTCTTAATTTAGTTTTTATTGATTATGAGATTGATTAAAAAAGAATTGTACAAATTAGATAGAGTACTTTTCTATAATATCTTCAGTTATTCTGGCAGGTCTTCCCGTTTTAATGGATACCATTGTATATAAGAAATAACCATCAGAAACAAGTTTCTTCGTTTCTTTATTTTCAATCCAGAAGTTTACTCTGCATTGTGCACCGTTAACAGAATCCATTTGAGTTTTAACAATAACTGTATCACCTAGGCTTAATGCTCTTTTCCAATCTATATGTACTGCCGAGACTACCCAGTTAAATCCTTTCTCTATGAATTCCTGCATAGACATATTATAGTTATTTGTCATCTGCTCGTATCTTGCTGTAAGAACATAGTCCAGATACTTTGCATTATGAACATGATTATTCATATCAATATCATCGGGCCTGACTTTAATTTCTGAAGAAAAGATTGAATTCATTTAATATTATATTGATAATTTAAGATTTTAGAGTTTTCTGTATTTGCTTCTGGAAAAGGCAAGTTCAATTTAGGAACAATCGTGCTACATTTCAATCATTATAGAGAAACAGTGGAATGTAAAAACAAGTCCGGGAGAGAAAGGGATTTTTATCTCAAAGCATTGAGAAAGAATAACTCAGATTTGAATTATTCAAAGATATCAAAAACCAATCAATTTATTAATTCACATTTTCAGAATCAAAAAATTTGCAACTATTTGCTTGAAAATTCTTTTAAGAATTGGCTAAAAACATCTTTGCTTTATTTGAAAAATGTTTGAACAAAATATTATATTTAGAAATCTATTGAACTGAATCCCAACCCGGGTTTCCCAGTAGGATATAAATAGCCTTCCTTTAATATCACAGCCCCAGAAGTTGGATCATCGATTAAATCAAGATGTCCATCAAGATCAGCATAATCAACATTGGGACGAGCCAGGGCAAAGTGCAGTCCTGCAGCAATTCCCAGCGCAGCTTCATCCATGCAGCCAATCATAGCTTCCAGATTTGCTGCCTTTGCTACGGAATTTATATGAAGCGCCTCATAAATGCCGCCTACCTTCATCAGCTTAATATTTATTGTATCAACCAGTTCATTTTTTGCCAATTTAAATACATCACGCAGATTCATTAAACTTTCATCTGCCATTACAGGAATCGATACACTATCAGTAACTTTACCAAGTAATTCCAGCTCATTGCGAGGTGTAGGTTGCTCAATTAGTTCTAATTTGGCATTTTGGGTTTCTTTAACAAATTGTCTGGATTGTTCAACAGTATATCCCTGGTTTGCATCAAAACGAAGAGCGATATTTTTTCCAACAGCTTCCCTTATTTTTATTATTTTTTCAATATCTTCATCAACACTCAGACCCCCTTTAATTTTCAATACTCTGAAACCTTCAGATAGAAAAGAATTGCATCTTTTTAATGTTTCATTTAAAGGAAGGATCCCAACTGTTATACTTGTTGCTATTTTTGTTCTAAATCCACCAAGCATTTTATAAACAGGCAATCCTGATTTTTTGCCAAGTACGTCATAAAGAGCTATATCAATCATTGCCAATGCAGAAGGATGTTTTGGCAAAAGCGTTCTTAGATCGGTCATTATTTTTGCAATTCTTAGCGGGTCTTTGCCTTTAATAAATGGTTCAATTACTCTGTTACAGACCTCTTCAACTGTATCAATCGATTCTCCCGTAACTTCAGAATCGGGGGCTGCAACGCCTATCCCTACTATATTTTGATCAGTGATCAACTTACAGAACATATTGGAAGTTTTATCGACAGATTCATAAGCAATTGTGTATGATTCTTTCAACTTCATTGTTATTGGGTAAAACTCGAATTTTACTATTTTCATCCCACAACCGATTCAGTATTAATA
>JARRKK010000040.1:0-9814 GCA_037388105.1 Ignavibacteriaceae bacterium
CTTTCTCTTATACTCTTAAGTTTTCTTTGCAATGTTCTTTCGCTAACACCCAATATTGGTGCTGCCTTTTGAACATTATTTCCCATCTTCTTCATCACAAATAATATATGCTCTTCAATTATTTCTTCCAGAGTTGCCAATTTACCAGTTTCGTAGTCTGGTTCGTTAGCTCCTCGCAATGCTGGTGGCAGATCAATTGACTCTATATATCGATTGTTAGAAGTGGTAGCCACTGCATTTATTATAATATTCTCGAGTTCTCTTATATTTCCGGGGAAATGATATCTTCTTAAATCTGATATAACATCATCAGAAAATCCCAGGATGTTACGATTGTAAGTTTTATTACCTATCTCCAGAAAATGATCGGCAAGAATTAGAATATCATCTCCTCTTTTTCTTAGTGGCGGAATGTGGATATAACCTCGATTTATTCTGTAATATAAGTCTGCTCTAAACTTTTTGTTATTTACATCATCCAATAAATTCCTGTTTGTTGCTGATATTACTCGCATATCCAAACTAATCGGTTTAGGATCCCCAATTCTCATAATCTCATTATATTGAATTGTTCTAAGAAGTTTTCCCTGAAGTTCAAGTGGCAGTTCACCAATCTCATCCAGGAAAATTGTTCCTCCTTTTGCAGCCTCAAAGTAACCAATCTTATCATCACCGGCACCTGTAAAAGTTCCTTTCTTGTGACCGAACAGTTCACTTTCGAAGAGCGTTGATGAAATTGATGCAAGGTTTACTGCTATAAACGGACCGTTGCGACGTGGTGAAAGCTCGTGAATTTTTTTAGCTAAAAGATCTTTTCCTGTTCCGGTTTCTCCCGTGAGTAGTATTATTTCATCAGTAGGTGCAAAAATCTCAACTAATTCAAAAACTTTAAATAGCAGTGGTGAGTCGGTGATTATGTCTGAAAATATTTTTCGTTCTGGTTCCTCCTCACTAAGCGCCTTTCTCAAAGAATCTCGTTCTGTTTCCAGTAATCTTTTACCCAATGCTCTCTTTATTGTCAGAAGCAGCTTGTCGGTATCTGGTGGTTTAATAATAAAATCATAAGCGCCCAGTTTTACAGCCTTTAATGCAACATTAACCTCATCAACTGCCGTAATAACAATAACAGGAATCTTTGGGTAAGCAGCGTAAATTTTTTCCAGCAGGTCCAAACCGTTCATCTGGGGCATATAAATATCAAGAAGAATGAGATCTACAGATTTCTGTTCGAGCAATGGTATTACTTTGAGTGGATTATCCTGAGTAATAACATTCTCATAACCTTCTTGATTCAGCAATCCTTTTACTAATTCAAGATAGGATAATTCATCATCCACAACTAATATAGAATTACTATCCATTCATGCCTCTAAGAAAAAGTCCAATTGTAAATTAATATTTATATCATTAATAACCACCGAATAATAAATTGCTAACACTAATAATGCCAAAAAAGCAAAATTCAAGACTTTTTAGTATTTTAAAGCAGTTAGTACAAATTTTAATAAAGATGAGGGTTTAAATATGGCCGCTAATATTGATATGATCCGGAGTGTATATGATAATTTTAAAAATAACCTGGATGAGGTAAAAAACGTACTGAATAGACCGATGACTTTTACAGAAAAAATTCTTTACACTCATCTTTGGGAAAAAACCACAAGTGGGTATACACGTGGGAAAGATTATGTGGAACTTTCACCCGATCGAGTTGCAATGCAGGATGCCACCGCACAAATGGCATTATTACAATTTATGTCCGCAGGGAAAAAGTCGGTATCAGTCCCATCAACTGTACACTGTGATCATCTTATTCAAGCACAGGTTGGTGCTAATGATGATCTTTTGAGAGCAACTGAGGAAAACAAAGAAGTTTATGATTTCCTGCAAAGTATCTCCAATAAATACGGAATTGGGTTTTGGAAGCCAGGTGCAGGAATAATTCACCAGGTTGTACTTGAGAATTATGCATTCCCTGGTGGGTTGATGATTGGTACAGATTCCCATACACCAAATGCAGGCGGATTAGGGATGATTGCTATTGGTGTTGGTGGAGCTGATGCAGTTGATGTAATGGCTGGAATGCCCTGGGAGCTTAAATGGCCCAAAATAATCGGTGTAAAATTAACTGGTAAAATGAATGGGTGGACTTCCGCAAAAGACGTAATTCTAGAATTATCAGGAGTACTAACTGTTAAAGGTGGAACCGGAGCTATTGTAGAATATTTTGGTGAAGGGACGAACTCGATTTCCTGTACCGGGAAGGGAACCATCTGTAATATGGGTGCAGAAATTGGAGCGACAACTTCAGTATTTCCATTCGATGAGAAGATGTCTTCCTATCTGAGAATTACAGATAGAGCTGATGTAGCAACTCTGGCGGAGAAATTAGCTGAGGAATTAATTGCAGATAAAGAAGTTAATGATGATCCTGAAAAATACTATGATCAGGTTATTGAGATTAATTTAAACCAGTTGGAACCGCACCTCAATGGTCCTTTCTCACCTGATAAAGCATGGCCTATTTCACTAATGAAAACTGCTGTTAAAGAAAACAATTATCCTGATAAAATTAGTGTTGCTTTAATTGGAAGTTGTACTAATTCAAGTTATGAAGATATTGATCGTGCAGCCAGTATAGCACGACAGGCTAAAGAAAAAGGCTTAAAAACGCTAAAGGAACTTACAGATATTGGCGGGTTGATTTTAGCCAATGCCTGTGGTCCATGCATTGGAATGTGGAAAAGAATGGATATTAAAACCGGTGAAAAAAACACAATAGTAACATCCTTTAACAGAAATTTTGCAAAGAGGAATGATGGGAATCCGGAAACATTAGCCTTTGTTGCGGGACCCGAGATAACTACTGCTTTGGCAATCGCTGGAAGCTTATCTTTTAATCCAATAACCGATGAACTTGAAAATGAGAAAGGTGAAAAAGTAAAGCTTGATCCACCTGTTGGCGAAGAACTTCCTACGAAAGGATTTGATAAAGGTGCCAGCGGATTTGTTCAACCTACTGAAGACGGAAGTAATGTTGAAGTTATTGTTAACCCTAGAAGTGAAAGAATACAACTGCTTGAACCTTTTGAAAGATGGAATGGGGCTGATTACAATGATCTTTTTATATTACTCAAAGCAAAGGGGAAATGTACAACAGATCACATTTCAATGGCGGGACCATGGTTGAGATTTAGAGGTCATCTGGATAATATTTCAAATAATATGTTTATTGGTGCTATAAATTATTTTACGGATGAAGCGGGTAAAGTGAAGGACCAATTAACAAATGAATACAAACCCACACCTGAAGTGGCAAGACATTATAAGAGTGAAGGGATAGGCTGGGTTGTGATCGGAGATGAAAACTATGGTGAAGGTTCAAGTCGTGAACATGCAGCTATGGAACCAAGGTTTTTAAGTGGTAAGGCAATTATTGTGAAGTCTTTTGCAAGAATACACGAAACAAATCTAAAGAAGCAGGGAATGCTCCCATTAACATTTTCCAATCCTGAGGATTATAATCTTATTAAAGAAGATGATAGAGTAAGTATTATAGGACTAAAGGATTTAACACCCGGAAAGCAAGTTAAAATGGTAATTAAACATAGTGATGAATCTGAAGTTGAAGTTTTTCTCAATCATACTTTTAATAAAGCTCAGATTGAATGGTTTAAAGCTGGAAGTGCATTAAATTTGATTGCAGAACTAAATAAATAATTATTTTACTTAGACTTACTTCGTGTTTCGCTATCTCAACGACAGTTTCTTCAATCTGGATATTTAGAATAACTTCGCATAAACTTTTTCTAACAGTATAGTCAGTTGTTTGCTCTCCGGTTTACTCAAATTGTTTGAAATTATTTGATTCAGTGAATCGATTTGCGGCTTTATTTTTAACAAAAGCGATTGGCCTTTTTTTGTTATGCGGGCGAGTGATAATCTTCTGTCTTCAACCGAAGAATACCTTTCTACCAGATTTTCCTTAATTAACCTGTCAATTAGCCGTGTCACATCAGGTGCTGGTTCAATCATCCTTGAGATAATATCACATCTTGGATAGCCTTCCGGATATTTTCCGTTTAATATCCTGAGAACATTAAACTGTGAAAGAGAGATCCCGAATTTTGAGCAAGCGGATTCAACATTCGATCTTAGATGACTTGATGCCACCAGAATATTTAATATAGCCTCCTGTTCAACTGACTCGAATTTTGTTTGTTTTAGTCTTTTACTTAATATTTTTCCCATTGCTTTGTAATTTTTAGTATATATGTTTTAACACAAACATATCCGTTAAACATACAATTTACAATACCACCTAAATTACTACTCAATTACTGAATTGACACTTTGGCACATCTTTTACAAAATGTTGAATAATTGTTATGTGGTATTATGATTTAGTTATTACTAATTTGATAAAAACAACAGATAAATTTTATTTATCAATTTTATTTAGATAAAATTAATAGTTAATGACCTTCTTAAATCCTGCTGTTCTTATTGGACTCGCTGCTGCCTCCATTCCTGTTTTAATCCATTTGCTTAACCTAAGGAAACTTAAAACTATAGAGTTCAGTACTTTGATTTTTTTAAAAGAATTACAGAAAAATAAAATCAGAAGAGTAAGGTTAAAGCAATGGCTTCTTCTTGCTTTACGTGTATTAATAATTCTCATGATAGTCACAGCATTTGCCAGACCAACATTAGAAGGTGTGAGTATAGGCGGTACAACCTCGGCAGCTAAAACCACTGCTATATTTATTCTCGATGATACTTTCAGTATGTCCGTTATTGATCAAAAAGGTTCCTATTTTAATCAGGCAAAGGAAACTATTAAAAGATTATTGAAACAGCTGGAAGAAGGAGATGACGTTGGTTTAATTCTCATTTCGGGAGACAAGGATTTTGAATTACCTCTGACTACAAATATTGGTTCGTTAGAGGAACGCTTAAATGAGTTAAAAATATCCAGTGCAACTGGCACAATAAATTCGGCACTGATTGCTGCATCGGATTTTATCTCACAATCAAAAAACTTTAATAAAGAAATCTACCTGTTAACAGATTTTCAAAGAAATAGAATTGCGATTGATGAGAATATCACAAATTTAAATCAGGTTTTAAAGGACCAGGTAAGGCTTTATTCTTTGAACTTTGCTGATGGGGTAAAGTATAATATTAGTATAGATGATTTACAGGTAACAACTAAAATATTTGAAAAGGATAAACCAATTAGGTTTAAAGCTACAATTACCAACTATTCCGAACAGATTGCAAATAATCTCGTTGTCTCGTTATTTCTTGGCGGTAAACGCTCTGCACAACAAAGTATAAATCTTAATCCTGATGAAACAAAAATCGTTTTTCTTGAAGGAATTACAAAACAAACAGGATACGTTGATGCATCTGCAGAAATTGAAGATGATGACATAGATATGGATAATAAAAGGTTTGCAACGGTATACATCCCTGAGGTTGTTTCAATTCTTTTACTCTCTGAAAATGTAACTGATACTAAATTTATAAAACTGGCCTTGCAACCTGCAGTTGAGAATGGAAACTTCAAAATAACAGAATATAACTTCAGTAAAATGAATTCCTTACAGTTAAGTAGCTACGATTTGGTTTTTTTATTTGGTGGATATAAGGATTTAAGTTTCGGTAATTTAACAGAGTATGTGAGATCAGGCGGCGGTTTAGCAGTTTTCCCTTCCTCCGTTAGTGATTTAGCTGGATTTCAAAAATTGAACGATAAATTGAAGTTACCTTCACCAACCTCAGTTGTAGTCAGTTCGGATAGCCATACAGACCCAGTCGATTTTGATAAAATTGATTTCAATCACCCGGTTTTTCAAAATATATTCAGGGATGATCAAAAGAAAGAAATTGAATCACCACAGATAAATAATTATTACAAAATCTCTCCAAAGGGCAAAGGTAACAGTCTGATTACATTATTAGATGGTTCATCATTTTTATGTGAATACAAAATCGGAAATGGTAAGATTTTTATATTTAATGTAGCACCCGTACTCGAATGGAGTGATTTTCCGTTAAAAAGTATTTTTGCTCCACTGATTTATAAATCCATATACTATCTGTCAGCGAAAAGAAATACGGATATAGTATATATTGCCGGTGAACCATTAAATATACATATTGCAAATAGATTATTACCGCAGATAAAAATTGAAAATCCTGATAGAAATGAAGATCTTATAAATTTAAATGTTAATGATTATGAATTCATATCGTATAACAATACTTATGTTTCGGGGAATTACAGTATTTATTCTGGCGAAAGACTTCTGGAAATGATTAGCGTTAATACTGATCCTCTGGAATCGAATGTAAAATATATTTCCGATTCGGAATTTGATGATTACTTATCTCGAATAAATTTTAAAGGAGATCATGTACGAATTAAAAAAGGAGAAGATCCGGCAAACGTGATTCTTCAGGCGAGGTTTGGTTCTGAACTCTGGAGGTATTTTTTGATTGCTGCATTAATTTTAGCTCTCGTGGAAATGACTATAGCGAGATCAGCCAAAAAAGAATTAACCGAAGTAACTGAATGATAGAAATAACAACACAAATGAAAGAAAGAGCGATGCTTGTAGCTCTTAAAACGAGCTCATTAACTAAATATATGGTTGAAGAGCATATAGACGAATTGGAAGAACTTGCTGACACTGCCGGGGCTGAAACTATATTCAAAATTATTCAAGCTAAATCTGCATTTGATCCTGCTTTTTATCTTGGAAGGGGAAAAGCTGAAGAGTTAGCAAAGCTTGTTGAAACAAATAATATTAATCTTGTAATTTTCGATGATGATCTTACTCCTGTGCAGGTAAGAAATCTTGAAAAGTTGTTTGATAGAAAGATTATTGATAGAAGCGGACTGATACTTGATATATTTGCATTGCGAGCGAAAACAAAAGTTGCTAAAACACAGGTTGAACTTGCTCAGCTACAATATCTGTTACCAAGGCTTACACGAGCGTGGACTCACTTATCTAAACAATACGGTGGAATTGGAACAAAAGGACCCGGAGAAACCCAGATAGAAACAGACCGCCGATTGATTCGTAACCGAATTAGTCATCTCAAAGTTTTGTTAAAGAAGATTGAAACACAGCATGATACTCAAAGCAGCGGTCGACAAGATCAAATAAAAATTGCACTTGCAGGATATACAAATGCTGGAAAATCAACGTTGTTTAACATTTTGACTTCTGAGAATGTATTTGCTGAAGATAAACTATTTGCCACTCTGGATTCTACAACAAGAACATTTGAACTGGAAACCTCTGAAAAAATATTGATTAGTGATACAGTTGGATTCATTCGTAAACTTCCTCCAAATTTAGTGGCATCTTTTAAAAGCACATTAAGTGAAGTCAGAACTGCAGATATTATCTTACACATAATTGATTTTTCACACCCTAATTACGAAGATCATATAAAAGTTGTTGATGGAGCGTTAAAGGAATTTGGAAGTAGTTCGAAAACTGAAATAAAAGTGTTTAACAAAGTTGATTTGGTTAAAGACAAAAGTAAGATAGAATATGTTAGAAGTACATTCAAAAATTGTGTAATCATTTCAGCACAGAAGGGGTTGAACGTTTCCCGACTGAAGGAGATAATTATAAAAATAGTGGAACGTACTTTTGTGGAGGAAGAAATAACTATTGCTAATAATGAATCAAAACTGGCATCGCAAATCCATAATCTTGCAAGTGTTCTGGCCATTCGGTACAATGATGATCAGATGATAATAAAATTCCGTTCAAATAGAGTTAATGCAGAGAAAATAAATAAACTTTTACTGAGCAATGGAAAATCTATCTACCCGGTTGAAAGGAAATTAAATATCAGCTAAATTTATTTTGATATTTAAAGCCAAACTAGTTTTCCAAATCACTAACTATTAATAAAAAAAGAATAACTGATCAATTAGGAATATTTTAATGAAAAAAACTTTTATACTGCTTTTTGATCCCGGACCCAACTGGGATGAGACAAAAGAAATTGAGGAGCAGCAGTTCTGGAGCGAACATGTAAAATTTGTTGATGAATTATTTGCTCAAGGTAAAGTGATAATAACCGGCCCAATCGCTGATTACGACCGTATTGTAATCATTTATCAGGCAGAGAGTGAAAGTGAAATTCGTATCACATTTAAAGATGACCCTTTCCTGATAAACGGGATATTATTCCTGGAGAGTGTAATGGAATGGAAGATTAGGATGGCTCAGAGAGCAATTTGGTAATATTGCCAGCATTAATTATTTAACAAGCAATCTTTTTTATTTGCTACCTTTTATTTCTGTTTTCTCCCTTTCTATTCTTAAATTCCAATTATAAAAATATATATTTTATGGAGGATTGAATGCCGGTTATCCTTAATGGATCGGGATTAACGATTGAAAAATTAGTAAGTATCGCAAGGTTTGGTGAAAAAGTAGAACTTGAAAAACAGGCACTTGAAAGGATTAAAGTTTGCCGTGCAATGCTTGAAGAAAAGATCAAAGCTAAAGAAATTATGTATGGAGTAAATACAGGCATTGGTGAATTTTCTGAAGTAGTTTTAAGTGATGAGCAAGTAAAGGAATTTCAAAAATATCTTATCTATAATCATGCTGCTGGTATAGGCGAACCAATGCCAATTGAATATGTCAGAGGTGCAATGGCGGGAAGAATAAATGTGCATGCGCATGGGAATTCAGCTTGCAGACCGGAAATAACCCTTACTCTTATTGAAATGCTTAATAAAAATGTCACTCCGGTTGTATGCGAGAAAGGCTCGGTTGCTGCTTGTGGAGATTTAGCTCCAATGTCTCAGATAGCACTGCTTCTAATGGGTGAGGGGGAAGCATTTTATGAAGGCGAGAGATTACTCGGCAAGGAAGCTTTAGAGAAGGCAGGTATTGAAGTTCCCGGCTTACAGGCTCGTGATGGTTTGGCAACGATTAATGGCAGTAATTTTATAACTGCAATAAGTGCACTTCATATTTATGATATTAATAGATGGCTTAAGCAGGCAGAAATCGCAGCCACTATGTCCCTTGAAGCGTTAGTCGCAAATTTAAAACCGTATGATGAGAGATTACATCAGGTAAGAGGGTTTCCCGGGGCAATAAGAAGTAGTCGTGCAATGACTAAATGTTTTAAAAACAGCGATTTGTACACAGGAAAAATTGATTCTAAGGTGCAGGATGCATATTCTATGCGTTCAACACCTCAAGTTATTGGTACAGCTCACGATGCAGTGGCATTTGCAAAGGAACAGGTAGAAATAGAACTGAACGGTGTTGGTGATAATCCCGTTTTCATTCCTGAAGAAGAGTTAACTCTAACTGGTGCAAATTTTCAAGGTTCACCCGTATCTTTACCAATGGATATGGTTGGAGCTGCTGTAACAATGATTAGTGTTTTAAGTGAAAGAAGAATGAACAGGTTGAACAATCCCGCGTTAAGTGCAGGTTTACCCGCATTCTTAACAAAAGGTGCAGGGATGTTCTCAGGATTAATGTTAAGTCAGTACACAGCAGATTCCTTAATAGTAGAACAGAGAATACTCTCCACACCTGCATCAATTCAATCCATTCCAGCTGCTGCAGATCAGGAAGACTTTGTATCAATGGGAATGAATACGGTAATTAAAAATTCACAAATTATTGATAACTCTTACGGGATATTAGGAATAGAATTTATGGCGGCTGCACAGGCATTGGATTTTCGTAATCATTACTTTGGCGATGGTGTACGGAAAGCAAAAGAAGTGATTCGTAGACATGTTGAATTC